>DATISD010000629.1:0-13602 GCA_035469005.1 Pyrinomonadaceae bacterium
CACTCCTGGCTGGCCCGCGCTCAGTGACCTTCATGCACGTGAAGTAGTGATAGTCCGTATCGAGCGACCGCAGCGGCAGACTCAAATCCCCTTCATCACTCGTAAGCATCTTCCGCTCAAAAAGTCCGTTGACGCTTACGTAGTCCGAAACGATTGCAAAACCATTCTGATCAATCAGGGCGCGCAAATAATCGCTGCTGAACGGAGATTCCAGAGTTTTGTACTTCTCCATAACGCCCCGCAATTCAATTTCAGTTGGGGAGCCTGAGGGGGGTTTGTGACCTTCAACGATAAACAACACGCCGCCAACTTCGAGCATCGCCGCCAGATTGCGAAAGGCATTCTTTTCATCAGCGAAGTGATGCAACGTGTCGTAACAAATGATCGCGTCAAATTTTTCGCCGAGAGGCGCGGCCTCGATGTCGTAAGTGATAAAGCGCCAGCGCAGAGGCGTTTCGTGATCGACCTGATAAGGCAGGCCGGCGAGCCGTTCGCGGGCGACCTGGATCAGTCCGTCGCTGATATCGATTCCAGTCATCTCGTAACCGAGGCGCGCGAAGTATTCCGTCACCCAGCCCGGGCCGCAACCAACATCAAGGATTTTCGCGTCCGCGCGCAAGGCGAGCGCCACCGCCATGTTCGCAAAGTCATAAAAATGACGGGCCGTCTCGGGATCCATGCCGTCGCCCGAAAATTTGATCGGCTTGTGAAGATTGGTGAACGGCTTGGTTCGCAGGTAGTAATTCAAATCAGGGCTAAGCGCGTCTGGGTATTCGCGCGCGCCCTGTTTGTAGTCGATACCTTCGATTCTGGGCATGCGGCCGGCGGCCTCGTCATTCTCGCGCGGAGCTGACTGTTCCGGTGGTTTGATCTCGTCATCCGCACGAGGTGCCGGGCTTTGTCCGTTATTTGTAAGTTTGGGCTGACTGTTATTGCCATTGCTCCCGGCGACGGGGAAATGTGAGCGAACGTTGGCGAATTCGGCTACGGGCGCCAGAGTAGCAATCTCGGCTGCGACGCCACGCAACAACACGTCGTCCTGAGAACGAATGCCCAGCACAGATATTTCATCGGAAATACTTTTTACAAAATTCGTGCGGGGCCGGCGGGCGATAACTTCTCTGACAAAGGCGGCGTATTTCGCGGCGCTGGTTTCGATATTGTGCTCGGCCAAAACATATGCGCGCGCGTTGCGGCCGATTCGCCTTCGCAGGGCCGGGTCTTCGATCAGTTTGCTGAGATAAGCCTGCAACAACGCGTCGCCGAATTGATCGTGGTCGATCTTAACCACCGCGTCGTCGGGCAATTCTGAGAAGGCGCCGACGTTTGAGACGATCGTCGGGACTGCCGCGGCCATCAAGCGGCAGAGACTGCCTGAGGTGGCCCCGACCGGCCGCTCTCGCAGATTAATCGCAATGTCGGTTTCCAGGATTCGCTGCTGAAACTCTTCCAGCGAAACATAACCACAAAGCGTTACATTTTTTTGTAGCCCATACCTGCGAATCAATTGCGGCAGTTCCGGGAAGTTCGCGGCGAACCCGACCATCGTGTAATGGAAGTCGAATCGACCGCGCAAAGCTGCCAGCGCCCGAAAGATGCGCTCGATGGCTTTATCGGGCGTGATTAAACCGAACGAAGCAATATTTACTCTCCCATTCTGATGATCCTTCAACACTGGGGGTGTTTCTGCCGCGCTTTGAGTTATGTGATGTTTGATACAGGCGATGGGAACATCCGGCGCCACGACGGCCAGACGATCGCGAGCCCACTCCGAGTGCACGATCACGCCTTCAGCCGATCGAGCCATCCGGGCGTTCAGTGGAAACTCAAGGGGTGCACTCTCGTGAAAAGGTCCCGCCCCGCGATTAAAGTGTTCTTCGGCTCGCAATCGTTCGTGGCGACCGTGGCCGCCTTCGATCTCATCGAAGTAAATACTCATCCGGCCCTGGTGGCGCGCCATTCCCAGAAACAAATCCTGCAATGCAAAATCGTGCAGCACCACAATGCCCGGGTGACATTGCATCGCCGCGTAAATTCCGGAGTGGTATCTGTAGTCGTTGCCAATGTGATAGAGCACAGCGTCGTAAGCCGGCAACGTTTCCAGCGTGGACGGATTGTTTTGGTAATCAACAACGCGGAAGGCGTTCAACATATGCCGATTGGCAGGAGTGAAACCATCGACGAACAGGTCGATGTCCAGGTAACTTCGCAGGTGCATCAGCAACTCTTCGCTATAGTCGGAAATGCCCGAATGCTGCGGATTTAGCGGGCTGAAGTACGCCAGCTTCAATCGGGGCCGCGGGGCGGGTCGCACAAATATGTTCTGCGATGAAGGCTGATCAGCGACGAGTCTCGTTGATTCCGCGAGCGCCGGGTCCTGGCCGCTGGATGAATAGGCTCGTGATCGAGTCTTTCGGCCATCGATCACCGAACGCGTGAAATCAATGTAACGTTCGGCCGTTCGCCAGATGTTATGCTCGCTCAAAATAAAATCACGAGCCCGCTCGCCAATGCGATGGCGAACCGCAGCGTCTTTGATCAGTTCTCTTAACCGGGATTGCAGGTCAGAAAAATTATTGATCGGCGTCACCTTGACGACGCAGCCGTCAGGAATTTCAGAAAACCAACCGATGTCTGAGACGACAGCCGGCACACCGATTCCCATGATGCGGCAGAGACTGATGGAAGTTTCACCCACAGTGTGACCGCGCAGATTAATAGCGATGTCGGTGCTCGCAATGTGCCGCTCAAATTCTTCCAACGAGACACGACCGGTAATCGTGACGCGCTCACTCAGGCCGTGACGGATAATAAGTTCGCGCACGTCCCAATACGGATTCTCGGAACCTACTAACGTGTAGTGAAAATCGAATTCTTCTTTTAAAGCCGACAATGCCTGGAGAGTTTGATCGAGCCCTTTGTCCGGAGTCATCAGTCCGAAACTGGCGATCGATAGCGGGCGGTGCAAGGCATCTTTCCGCATCCACGCACGCCGCAGAGCAGGATTGATGGATTTCACCGGCATGTTGATGCGGGTGGTAGGAACGCCCGGCGCGATTTGTTCGAGCCGCGCGCGACACCACTCAGAGTGGGCGATGATACCTTCTGCCGATTGTGCGACTCGTTTGTTAAGGGGAAAGTCGAGCGGAAACTCTTCCTGCGGCGGCCGTGCGCCACGTCGCATGAACTCTTCAGCCCGGGCGCGCTCAGCCGGCCCATGGCACGCCTCGAGTTCATCCAGGTACGGACGCATGTCGTTTACTTCACGGGCGCGCCCGAGAAAGGTGTCTTCCAGCACATATTCATGGAAGACCACGATTCCCGGGTACCGGCGCAAGACCGTGCACGTGCCAAAATGAAAGCGGTAATCGTTGCCTACGTGATAGATTGCCGCGTCATAGTCTTTGAGACGCTCAAGCGCTTCCGGGGTTTTCTGATAATTGAAAATCCTGCCGACGGGCAGATCATCGTTGCTCGGTTGGAAACCATCGAGAAACAGATCGATGTCGGCATGCGCGGCGAGATAAGGCAGCAACTCTTCGTTGTAGTCAGAGATGCCACACAATTGCGGATTAAGCGGAGTGAAGTAAGCCAGACGCATAGTTTGTCTGCAGCAATCCCGAGCATTTAGCTGAAAGTCATCGTTACCTCAGTTGATCCGCACGTTTCGTTGTTCACAAAGATTCTGCCGGCTTTCATGGTATTAATGCCTAATGCTTTGTTCGACCAGTCGGCGTAGCCAACGATTGAAAATAGCCCAGCACTTTAGTGCTGGGAATCGCTGTACTCTCCTCTCACTACCTCATTTCACTACCGTGATCTTCGCCTTCGCCGTCGGCGATCCTTTATCACTGAACCAGGCGACTTGTTCCTGGAGAACATCGACTTCAAGCGTGTACTCACCGGGATCTTTCGGAGCGGTGATAACCAAAGGCACCTCCGTCTCCGCGCCGGGTCTTAAGTCTTTACCGATCCCATACCGGCCATCCATATTCGTGAGCACAGTCCCATCAGACTTAAGCCAACGATTTCCCGCGGCGAGGTAGAACCTGTTATCCGGCCGCGTGTTCACCGGAGCGCCCCGAGCCCACCACATCACATCACTCGCGTTCCTGATTTTGACGCGCACGGTCTCTTTTTGTCCGCTCCGCAATTTGGCCGGAGGCTCGACAAGAGTGATTTCTGCTTTGAATCCGTTATTCGGAAGCGCCGAAGGTTCACTGGGCGTTTGAGCATTGGGAGGTTGAGTTTGGACGACCGGGCCCGGCACCTTTCCGGCGCAAGCAAGAACAAACAAAATCATCGCCACAGCCAACATCCAGATGAATGACTTGATACGCATTAAGAATGTCTCCTTTTCTGCTGACAGTAACTGCCTCAACGGATCAGATTCTTATTCGACTTTCACCCTTAAACTTAAGACTTCAGAGCCCCGATCCCCAAACCAGGCGACACCTTCCTGGATGGCATCAAGTTGCAGAATGTAGATCCCGGCTGCATTCGGTGCGGTTACGGTCAAGGGCATCTCGACGGTTTCAGCTGGGGCCAGATCCTGGAACAGCGCGACTCGTCCGTCAACGTCGTTGATCTTCGCGCTCGCCTCAGTGAGCCAACGATTGCCGACCGTCAACTGAAATTGCCAGGTTGGCTGGCGACCCGGCCAGGCTACTTTGCTGTCGTTCCGGAGCCTCACGCGAATCGAATACTTCTGTCCCGCGCGCATGACGTCCGGCATGTTTGTCACAGACAGCCTGGCTTTGAAAGCCATGTCGGGAAGCGGTAAACCCTTCTCTGCCTTCGCCTGTGCAGAGTTATTCTGCCAGTTTGGCAGGACTTCCACCAAAAGCATGTCGAACGCCAGCGAGTCCGAAAAATAGTGGATCGAAACAGCCTGAGGCTTTCCCATCGACAACCCACGCGCTGCCAGCGCGGCCCGGGCTTCCTGAATGCTCTCGCGATTCGTGAGCGTGAACAGTCGTTTTCCGCGCCCCTCGGCCACCGCTCGCTCCAGGATGCCGGAGAATTTCTGTCTGGCTACGTTGGTATCGAAATAGTTAGGAATGCGAACGCCGATGACCGGAAGGTTCGGTTTCAACAAAACTTCAAGCGCGGAGGTTTTGTAAGTCGTCTCAACCCAAACATCTACATTGTCAAAGAGCGCCAGTTCCTCTTTCGCGAGGTACGGCCGGAGCGATCGATCGCGAAGAAAGTTTCGCGACTCGTGCAGATAGGACTTGCTGTATCTGAAAACAGTTTCTCGCGTGCTCCATTCCCAGTGATTCGCATATCGAAAGGCGAAGAAACTTTGCGCCAGAAGCAGCAAACATAGAGGAGCGGGAGCGAGAAGTTTCGCCCAGGTTGGGGCTTGCGCGCACTTCTTCCAAATGAAATGCACGAGCCAGATCAGAAGAATTCCGCTGGTTAATTCAAGATAAAGCGCATAACGAATGTAGCCGCTACTTGCGCTCCACAGAATTGATGCCAACACGGTGGTGAAGGCAATCGCACGAATATTTCGATCGCCTCGCGCAAGCAAAAGGCAAACAACAGCCAGAATATAGCCGATTGAAAGCCGGCCGGAGTAGAACGGAAATTCACTAAGCCGATCCGGCTTGAAGAACATCAGCACCGGCCAGATGACGGTTTCGAAAACGCCCCACGGCCCCCAACGCGGATCGAACACAGCCCCCTGCGGCCAGTAAGGCGATTTGAAGAGGCCATTGTAAAGCGGAAAGACTGGATTGCCCGTCAAACGATAGATGAGGATAGTGAACGGCGCCAGTGGCGCAATGAAAAGGACCGCTGCGATCGGTGCTGCCTTCAAAGTCGCCAGAATCCGCGGTCCTCGTGAATCATCGCGCGCCACCAGATTAAAGACATAAACCAGGACGATCGGAACCGCGATTATGAGGTTTGCCAGCTTGAATGCGGTGGCCACACCAAGCCACAAAGCAAGCATCGCCGTTCGCCTGGTATTCGCTTTACCGTTGCTACGCGCGATTGCCAGGATGGTCGCCTCCAGCAGTAAGGGCAGCGCCAACAGATCGACCATGTAGTTGTTGATCTGGAACAGGATCTGTTCGGTACACAGAACGAAGAACACGCTTAAGCTTCTGAGCCACTCCGAACGCACGTAATCGCGCAACAGGCGATTAAGAATTGTTCCAGTCCAAATCAGGGCGAGATAGTTGACGATCGTTCCGAGCCGGTATCCAAGCAGATAACGATACAGCCCGGTCAGAATGTCCGGGGTGGGATTGAATGGCGCCGGAGTTGGGAAAAAATCTCCGGGAACGAAGAGTGAACCGCGCAGGGCGCGCTCGCTGTGAAAAACATGATAGTTCAAAACATCGAACGAAATGTCCGGGAAGGCGGCCCGCAGCAGAAAGGCCAGCAGTAGCGGCAGCGCCACGATTGGCCAGAACTGCCAGGGTAACTTTTCAGGCGCGGCTTCTTTGAACGCGATAAAGGCGTACCAGGCAACCAGAGAAACAACCACTGCACCTGTCCAGGCCACTGGCTTGTTCTGAACCATGCAGAAATACTGCCAGGCGATGGTCAGAACGTAAGGAAAGAAGATAATCGAACCTGGATCGAGCTGCTTGCGGACATTCCTTGGACTGAGAGTTGGCGCGAGTCTTGAGCTGCTGATCATGATCCTTGCCGTGAATGCTGGGCGCGCAGTTCATCTCCCAACACCTGGATTTGATAATCGAGCTCTTGAGAACGCCGCGCGATCGAGTGCAGCACCAGTCCCACCGCAAATGACAGCAGGCCGCAAATGAAGATCCCAACTGCCAGCACGGCCAGCATCGGGCGTGCGACCGCGCGATGTCTGGCGATTTCCATAAGCACCGCCAGGGCCGGAATCAGCGAGATGAAAATCAGCGCCAGGCCGGTTGTGCCAAAAAAGGTGAGCGGCTTGTAATCGCGGAATAGCGCCAGAATCGTGTTGAGAATCAGAAAGCCGTCGCGGAACAATCTAATCTTCGAATGGCTTCCCTGGGGCCGCGCTGTGAGCCGGGTGGGAATCTCAACGATGCGAAATCCGCGGGCTACAGCTTTGATGGTCAACTCGGTTTCGATCTCGAAGCCGCCGCCAAACACGGGTATTGTCTTCACAAACTTTCGATTGAAGGCGCGATACCCCGAGAGGATATCAGTGAGCTTGGCGCGAAACATCGAGTTTAAGACCGCGAGCACTAAACGGTTGGCCCAACGATTTATCGCTCTGAACTCGCTCACCGTATCTGCCTGCAAACGCGAACCGACCACCATGTCGGCCTCGTCTTTCAAAATTGGATCAATCAGGCGACGGACCTCGCGCGCCGGATAGGTGCCGTCACCATCGACCATCACATAGACGTCCGCTTCAACTCTGCGGAACATTGACTGCACGACAAAGCCTTTGCCTTGGCGCGGCTCGGAAACTATAGTTGCGCCCGCTGCGACGGCGCGCTCGACGGTACGATCGGTCGAGTTATTATCAAAGACGAAGATATCCGCCTGCGGCAGTTCGGCTCGAAAGTCGTTGACAACTTCGGCGATGGTTAGTTCTTCATTGTGACAGGGAATTAGGATCGCGATGCTCTTGGAGGTCGCGCCCGTCGCGTCGTCATTGGCAAGCATGCTTGACATGGAAGCGACACAACCTAACACTGCGCAAAGCAAATGACAAACTCAGTGATCACAGGACAATCGGTCGAGATCTAAAGGCGCTTATCCCCTCATTCCAATGTTCAAAGCCGCCAGAGCGCAGAATGGTAACGCCTTCAAGCCCCAGTCGAGCGCGATCCTGAATCTTGTCGATCGCCGGTCGGTGCGAGAGTGTCTAATTTTCATCGCTTTCTGTCTATTCACCTCGGTGATGACCTGGCCGTGGGTCTTGCATCTGCGCGACGCGGTTGCCGATCGCGGCGATCCTTACATGATTGCCTGGACTCTCTGGTGGGATTATCACCAGACCTTCCACAATCCACTGCATCTCTTCGATGCCAATGTTTTTTATCCTTACCAATCCACACTCGCGTTCAGCGAAAATGACTATGGGATCGCAATTCTGTTTTTCCCTTTGTTTGCAGCCGGCCTAAAACCGTTGACGATTAACAGCATTGCTACGTTTTTGGGGTTTGCCTTTTGTGGCTATGGAGCGTTCCGGCTGACGCGGACCTTAACCGGGCGCAATGGACCAGCCTGGATCGCCGGAATCGTTTTCGCCTTCATCCCATTTCGTTTTCACCTGCTGTCTCACCTTCATTATCTGTTTGCCGGTTGGATTCCTTTGATGCTGGAGTCGCTTGTCCTCTTTGCGCGCAGGTCTACCTGGCAACGCGCAACATGGATGGGAATTGCTTTTTTTATGAATGGGCTGTCGTGCATCAGCTGGCTCATCATGACGATCGTCCCACTGGCGCTTACGGTCCTATTTTTCGTGATCGCCCAAAAATCGTTGCGACGGAGTCGTCCGTTTTGGGTCCGCGGAGCCGTGGCAGTCGCCCTCGCTTCCCTGGCTCTATTTCCGTTTCTCTGGCCTTACTACAAAGTGTCCGTGCTTTACGGTTTCAGGTGGCAGCCGTGGGAATTTGCTGTCAATTCGGCGTCGCTAATGGATTGGTTCAAAGCTGAACCTCGCAACAAGATTTGGCAAAATTTCGGGGTGAAAATTCCGGGCGGTTACATGCTTTTCCCCGGGTTGCTTGCTCCGCTGCTCGCCGTGGCCTCGCTGCAACTTCGAAATCAGATCAGTCGACGGCAAATCGAACGGCGCTTCATAATGCTGCTCAATTTTGTGATCGTAGCGGCGGCCGTGGTGGCTACGCTGGCGATTGGCTACGGAGATACGACCTATAGGATTTTCGGTCACCGTCTTTTCAGGCTAAATGATCGATCGATCAAACACGCCCTGGTGATTATCTTGATCGCCCTCGTTTTGCGAATGGGCCTCGCCCTGCCTTCGCTGCTTCGCCGCTTTAGAAACAAACATCGCCCGCAAATGAGGATTAACACTTCAGAACATACAATCGAGTCAATTGGCGTAGGTGTCGTCTGGACGGTCGCGGGCTTGCTTTCGTCGCTGGGCGCGAACTTTTTTGTCAATCGCTGGCTTCATGACTACCTGTTTCTATACCAAAGCATCCGCATCCCGGCACGAGCCGCAATGATTTGTTATCTCGGTCTTGCAGTTCTTGCCGGCATTGGTGCCTCGCGTCTGGCCAGCCGCGCGCAACAGTTATTTTCGCACCGGCGCGTGCAGGCAGCCGCTTTGGTGCTAATGGGCTTGGCAATTTTGTTTGAGTTGAACGCATCTCCATTAAAAATTGAAAGCGGCGAAGTCGACCCGTCAAGTCTTAGTTTATATCTGCGCCAAACGCCGATGAACGGCGGTTTGGTTGAGCTTCCTTCTTCTGAAGCGGATGTGAGTCGCCACTTCTATATGTTGCGAGCGGCCGATCACGGGCGGCCTTTGGTAAATGCTACGTCGAGTTTCATCTCGCCGTTGACTGATCAGATAAACAAAGCGACTGAAGGGAAAATCGGGCCGCACTTTATGGATTTACTTGAAAAGATTCCAGCGTCTTACCTGGTGGTTCACAACGATCGCTTGTTGCCTGGATGGCAAACTGAATACGAAATATTTCTGGCGCGCTCGCTCGTGTCGGGCCGATTGCGTTTTATCAATCGCTTCGACGGGCATGACGATCTCTATGCGGTGGTGAGAACTGAACCCAACGCGAAAAGCGAGGCGCCGGCGCCGTTTCCCTTAATCGAGCATGAATGGTCCGTGATGATTGATAAAGACGAAAGTAATATTCTTTCGCCTGCAACCAGGAGTCAGTCTCTGTATCGGCTCTATCTGGCGACCACAGGCACGCTGCCACGATACGCTGATTTCATGAAGGACATTAAGACCATCGGCCGCGGCGTTATTCGGGAATCGGAAAACGAGGATCGTGTCTTCCAAAACAACCTGAGTCAGTTTGCCGATAACTGGGTTCTTCATGAGCCTGTCGCCAAATCCTTTCGCCATCTCGACGACGCGCAGTATGTCGATCGATTGCTCGCTAACGCAGGCATTGCACTCGATCCTCACGAGAGGAGTGCGTTGGTTGATGAACTCGCCGGCAAATCCCAAACGCGGGCGGCGATACTTCTAAGGATCGTCGCTGATAGACGGTTCGTCGACCAAGAGAATGCTCGGTCCCTCGTGTTGCTGCATTACTTTGCTTATCTGCATCGCAATCCCGGCGACGCGCCTGATCGAGATCTCAGCGGTTTCAATTTTTGGATTCAGGATTTTGCGAAACAACCCGATGCGGCGAGGCTTTCGGCCGCCTTTCAAAACTCGATTGAGTACTGGCGCAACAAAGAAGGAAAGTGAAGGAAACGACAGGCTTGGCTCTGGCCCGAAATCCAGGCGCAGGTTACGGAACCGCGAGCGGTAGCGAGCGGGATCAGGATGCGACCCAGGCATCAAACGGAAGAATCATGATTACTATGATTGCCTCCCTATCCGGCTCGCTACCGCTCGCGGTTCTGTAACAGCAGCGTGGACCTTTAAGAGAGACTCTTGCTCGTCCCGAAAGACGCATGCTAGCGATACTCTTTCTCTGCGGAAGCACTTTGCTGGGTGTGTGCCTGGTGCGACGCGCTCTCGGCGAGTTGCTGGACGGAATCGAGCAAATCCTCTGGGGCACAGTCGCCGGGTGGGTTCTCGCGACCTTCGGCGTTTACCTCGTCGCGCGCTGGCAGGGACAATTATTGCCGCGGACCGTCTTATGGACCACGCTGGCGATCTGGATCATCGCCGTAATCATTTTCGTGGTCGGGCGCGGGCGCGACCGCTTCAATGTTCGCGCGCTGTGGGACCGCAGCGACGCTTATACCGGTCTAATAGTTGTGCTGCTGGTGCTCGCCCCAATTTATTGGCGGCTGTTATCTGTCCAGATGTTTCTTCGCGGCGACGGGGGCCTTTATTCCGGCAGCGCCGGCAATGACCTGAATTTCCACGCTGCCCTCATTTCGTCATTCCGTTACGGCCAAAACTTCCCGCCGACTTATACGCTGTTGCCGCCTGAGCGCTTGTTCTATCCGTTTATGCCTGACTTTCACGCTGCCATATTGATGGCTGGCGGCTCAAGTCTGCGCTCAGCGCTGATCGTTACTGCTCTGGTGATGGGAGCTGTCATAGCCGGCCTCTTCTATGCGCTCGCATTGCGCGTCGCGCGCTTATCAAGAACAGCGACACTCGCAACATTGCTCTTCTTACTCAACGGCGGGCTGGGCTTCATTCACTTCTTTCGCGACTGGTGGAAAGGCGATAAGTCGCTGATTCAGTTTTGGAATACGCTCGAGTTGAACTACGCCAATCTGTCTGAGCAGGGCATCCATTGGAACAACATCGTTGCCGACATGATGGTGCCGCAGCGGACCAGCCTGTTCGGACTGTCAATAGGCCTGATGATTTTCACGAGCTTTGCCATCCTCTGGCGGCGATGGCATACAAACGAAGGAGCAGAGGCGAGTAGAAATAAACCGCGGACCCTTACGCTGATGATGATCGCCGGGGCGTTGGCCGGTATTCTTCCGCTCTTTCACACACACACATACATTGCCGTTGGACTGGTGAGCGTGGTCCTTTTTGCCATGCGGCCGCGCCGCGAATGGTTGGCCTTTTGGGCGCCGGCAGTCTTGCTCGCAGCTCCGCAGCTCATTGCGCTGGCCCCTCACGCCAGAGGCACCGCCATGGTGCGACTATTCTTCGGCTGGCTTGGTCACGACGATCCTTTCTTTCCACTTTACCTGCTGCGTAATTTCGGCCTTCCGTTGTTGCTGGCGATTCCGGCCTGGTGGGCGGCGCCGCGAGAGTGGCGCAAGTTCTACCTCGCCTTTCTGGTGGTTTTTGTCTTCAGTTTTGTAATCGTCTTTTCGCCGAACCTCTTCGACAATGGGAAGCCGATTTATTACTGGCACGCTTTGAACAGTGTTCTGGTCGCCGCCTGGCTGATAAAACTCGCTACCGAACATAAGCAAAGGCTGCTCGCTGCCTTCCTGGCGTTTCTTTCGATTGCGACCGCACTGATTGTCTTTCGCAGCGAAACGATCGCTTCGACGCGCGTGTTTACCGACGAAGAGTTAGCCGCCGCGGCTTTCGTTCGCGATCACACCGAGCCACATGCGCTGTTCCTTACCGCGCCGTCGCTGAAATCGCCAGTGCTAAGTCTTAGTGGACGTCCCGTGTTGCGCAGCGCGACCGCCTGGCTTTGGAGCCATGGATACGAATTTCGCGAGCGGGAGAACGACGTGCGCCGAATTTATGCGGGCAGTGTTGACGCCGCGGAGTTACTCCGCTATTACCAGGTCGATTACATCTATCTCGGGGATGCCGAACGGTCGGACGTGAGGGCGAACGCTGCATTCTTCGATGGAAACTTTCCCGCGGTTTACCGCAGCGCGACCATCACAATCTATGATGCTCACAAACTTCGTGATCAATCTTCTCCGGCAGCGACTCCCGCGGCGCGCGAACTAGCTACCCGCATAGAGCGAGACCCTTTTTCGCTCATCGTCGAATTCCCGCGCACCAGCTTTTTTGTCTATCGCCTTTGCAAGGCAAGTTATGGCCGCATGCCTCGTCGGGAAGAGTTCATGACCGCAATGGAGTTGCTCGGGCGCAGCGTGTTTGTTGGCGCGCCGGGCTGGGAGGAACAACTCGAAAAGAATCGGTGGTCGTTACTGGCTGATTGGATGAATTCAAGAGAGTTCAGGCAACTGTACGACGGCAAGTCGAATGCTGAGTTTGTTGACGCCCTACTGAAGAATTCCGGTGCTGACCTGAGTGCGAGCCAGCGCGATGCGCTCATCAAAAACCTCGACGTTCAAAACCAGTCGCGTCAGGCGGCCATGCTGAGACTTGTCGAGGACAAAGACTTCTGCGCACGAGAGTACAACAACGCCTTTGTGCTGACGCATTTCTTCGGCTACCTGCGCCGTAATCCCGACGATGCGCCGGACTTTGATTTGAAAGGGTTCAACTTTTGGCGCGACCGGCTGAATTCGTGGGGGGACTATCGCACGATTAGCCGGGCTTTCATCGAGTCAGACGAATATCGAAATATGAAGCTGGCGCCGTGAAGTGAAGCTCATCCAGCCGCAGAAATTATTTTTGTCACGACGTTTTCCCAGGAAAGTTTCATGGCGGTAAGTTTCTCGTGGCCCTTTTCACCCATGCGCCGGGCGCGATCGCGATCCTCGTAGAGTTGGTCGAGCGCTGCGGCGATCGCTTTCGGCTCGGGTGCAACAATCAAACCTTCGCGTTCGTGCTCAATCAGTTCCGCAGCGCCACCGCTATCGTTGGTCACCAGCACGGGTTTCGCCGAGAGCATTCCCTCCAGCGTCACGTAGCCGTAATCTTCGTCGAACGGAACGTAAGCAACCGCGAGTGCGTTTGCATACAATTTCAGCAACTGATCATCCGATACAAAACCCGACAACGACACGCGGTCACCAACCTTGTTTTGTTTGACGATTGATTCATAGCGCTTCAGGTCGGCTGATCCACCGGCCAACACCAACTTAACCGGTGTCCGCACGAAACGCAGCGCT
>DATISD010000630.1:0-3137 GCA_035469005.1 Pyrinomonadaceae bacterium
CAGATAGCGGACGTGGAAAACTCGCCGGGCAGCAAGTTGATGAGCGCGGAAGAGTCTTCATTGTCAGCCCCGTTCATCGACGATGCGCCGCACGCGCAGCAGACAAATCTTGCCAACACTTCAGTCAGCTATTATCCAAAAGGTGAAGTAGTCGGCCTGGTTCTCGATCTTCTTATTCGCGGAAAAACGAATGGCAAGGCGTCGCTCGATGACGTCATGCGCCGCATGTATGAAGAGTTTTATTTGCAGGGTCCCAAGGCCTCTTACTACCTGCGCGGCCGCGGTTACACTGGTGAAGACTTTGAAAAAATAGTCTCGCAAGTCGCCCGCACGGACATGAGCGATTTTTTTAAGCGGCACGTTCGCGGGGTTGAACCACCACCGTACGAAGAGGCTTTCGCCCAGGTCGGCTTGCGCTTTGTCCGAACGGCGCGCGCACCGGTGACTATTGGCATAACTGCTGATGAGAGCGACACCGTAAATTTCAAGATTGCCGGCTTGAGACCGGATTCACCCGCGGCAGCTGCCGGCCTGCAAGTTGGCGATGCCATCACCTCGCTCGGAGGAAACAGGTTTACTCCGGCGAATTTTTCGAAGGTGCTGGCGCATTACAAGCCCGGCGATCGTGTGCAGGTGAGTTTCCTGCGCAGCGCTCGAGCGATGACGGCCGCCATCATTCTTGGCGCCCCACAGCTTTTCGATTATCGAATCGAAGAAAATCCGAATGCTTCGGCGGAAGCAAAGGCGTTGAGGGCGGCGTGGTTGAATGGGAAGTAATTATCCGAAGATTACGCAGATTACACAGAAAAGAATTTGCCACGAAGAAGCACAAAAGACGCAAAAGGTGTGAGGTTAATTTCCTTTTGTGCCTCTTGTGTCTTTTTGTGGCTTAATGTTTTGCATCTGTGTAATCAGTGTAATCTGTGGATTAGTGCTTCACCAGTCTCGACGCGATCACTTTTGCCGCTGTCGCGCCCGCGCCCACCGCTCCCGCGATCGTCGGCGCCAAAGGATTAGACACGTCACCAATCGCGAAGACATTCGCGACGCTCGTTTCCTGCTGTGAACCAACTATCACGTAGCCTCGCTCATCGAGTTCCAATTGACCGCGCAGGAAGTCGGTATTCGGTTCAAATCCAATTCTGATAAGCACGCCCTGCACGGCCATCTGAAAAGGCTTGATGGCGCCGGCGCGTTCGATCTCGACGGCTTCGACCCAATCGTCTCCGATGATCCGATGCACGATCGATTCCGGAAAAATTGTGACGCAATGATTAGTCGGTAGCGCTTCGGTGAACTCCCGGCGCGCGCGCATCTTCCTGCCGCGATGAACCAATGTTACGGTCGGACAAACCTCAGCCAGCAGCAGAGCGTTCTCAGCAGCCGCATCGCCGCCGCCAATTACGCAGACATCTTTTCCGGCAAACTGATCTCGATCGCGGGCGCCTGATTCGATGATGCCGCGGCCTTCAAATTCGATTTCCCCGGCAATCCCCAGCCGCCTCCGTCGCAAACCCGTGGCGATAATGATGGCGATTGACTGAAGCTGTTCCCCGCTTTTCAACGTGACGCGCTTGGCTTTCAAGTCCGCGCTTTCGATCTCAACGTTCGTCCATAGATCGAAATCCGAAGTCTTGGTTTGCTCAACAAAACGATCGCGCAGCTCGAGGCCATTGTCGGCATGAAGACCCAGGTAGTTGTCGATTGGATTGTGAACCACCAGCAGCTGGCCGCCGACCTCTTCTGCTTGTTCGAGCGCGAGCGTGTCGAGGCCCAGCTCGTCGCACCAGCGCGCGGCTGACAATCCGGCGGGCCCGGCCCCAATGATCAAAACGTCATGCATGTTCTGTAACGCAAACTGTTAGTTTGCGATGCTTACGAGCAACAGCTCGCATCACCGATTCGGGTCAGGAGGTTGGTAAAGATTCGGAATGCTCGCAATAACCGCATCCGAGAGCGGCTTCAACTTCAACTGATCAATCAGAAAGTGAATGCGATCACGCCGTGCTTCAGCGTTCAGCGTGTGCTCGGCGTCGTAGATTTTCAGTTCCTTCGGCTCGCTGACAACAGCAGCGTACTCGCGCGCGCGATCGGCATTCAGAAATTTTTCCCGCGAGCCGTACTGAAGAAACACGAAGGCTGGCGAGGCATGCGAGACGTACTTACCTTCGTCGGTCCAATTGTATTTGGCCATGAAGGCGTCGAATCTTTCCGGCCCGACCTTTTGTCGATAGTTTTGATACTCCTTCGATCGCAGATTAACTTCATCTGACATCGGGCCAGCCATCAATACGAATGCTTTCAACCGCTTGTCTAGCCCGCTCAGGAATGCGCCCACCTCGGCATTATAGCTGTGGCCGACGTAGGCGATGCGTTTTCGATCGACGTCACGCCGGGCCGACAACAGATCCACGCCGCGACGCATATCGACGACGGCTTGCACAAGATTGACCACCTGTTGCTCATTAAGTGGTTCTTTACTGTTAACGTAACCTGGGCGTGCGATTGGTCCATCGGTTAGCAAAGAGATGACCCCAGCAGGCGCGAGCGCGATCGCCTCATCGAGAAACTCTCGGCGATTGCGCATCGAAGAGTTCTCCCAATACCAATGTCCCCAAATGACCGCGGCAAATGGACCGCGGGCCTTCGGCACGACCAGATAGGCAGGGACGACTCCGCCTTTCGGACTGGCGTAAGTGATGTCGTAAACCGTAGCCTGCGTCCGGCGTTGAACCCCGATGGTTTTGATTTTGAGCGGCGCTTTTTGTTCGTAGTCGAAGTGGCGGATCAGATCGGCGTCTTGAGCGAAAGCGTGACTGGTAGTGAGTATGAGAATTGCGATCAGTAGACTGGTTCTCATTTGATATCTCCTCACTGATTCACGCTAAAGGTAAAGTACTGAGACAAGTGTTGCAACCGCAAAGCGGTTTCGTCCTCCAGCCGGGGCGTTGCCGTTGCGGCTACGTTGGGTAAACCATGAAATAAGTTTCCCAACCGCAACGCGGTTGCGTCAGTCCTAAACACAATCTTCGTTTAATGCGATGTGATAACAACAGCGCGGCGCATCCTGAAAATCGATTCTTCAATCCGATGGCGCAACCGCTTTGCGGTTGGGATTAAGATCACAGGCGATTCCC
>DATISD010000631.1:0-1610 GCA_035469005.1 Pyrinomonadaceae bacterium
AGACTGACGTGCTCGCTATCGAGACTGCCAGCGAGCCCGGTGTTCTGGCTAAGATCGCGGAGCGCCTTGCCGAGGCCGAAGTGAATATTGAATACACCTATCTCGCCGGCGGTCGCGAAGCAGAAAAAGGTCTGATCATCCTGCGGCCATCGGACGTTGAAAAAGCGCGACGCGTGCTCGAGGACATGTAGGAAAGATCGTTGTGGCGGTCTGACCGCTCACGGACGAATCTCGATTGTCGTCCCGTCCGGCGTAACTCGCCAGAGTTCCTCGATCTCTTCGTCGGTAACCGCGATACAACCCGCAGTCCAATCATTCCAGCGATGAAACGCGCCAATCCAGCCGCGTCCGTCTTGAATTCCGTGGACCATGATGTCAAAACCGGCCGAGACTCCTTGCGCAGCTGCACGGTTGTCGTCTTCATCTGAGGGATAAGAAATGTGCAGCGCCAGATGGAAACTGCTTTGCGGATTTCGGCCATCGATCTTGTAGATCCCTTCTGGCGTTTTCATGTCGCCTTCTTCCTGCTTCGCGCCTACCGGGCTCCGACCCAAAGCGATTCGGTAAGTCTTTATCTGACTACCATTTCGAAACAGCGACAATCGCCTCACTGATTTTGCCACCACGATGCGATCAATCGTGGTTCCGGCTGGCAAGGAACTCCAATTGTGATGCGCATAGAGGTAAATCGGCAACGCACAAATCAGAATTAGCGCAGCGAATATTACCGTGAGTTTCACGTTGTGAGGTTTCAACCGCGTTTCAATCAAACACAACTACATCAGGATTTATCCCACTCGCCATTCCTCATTGCTAACATGGGACCAATGCCGCATAAATGCGCGGCGCGTTTATGACTCCGGTACGAGCGTTTCTCGGTCAATCCTACCCGCTGGGCGCAACCTGGATGGGTAACGGCGTGAACTTTGCGATTTTTTCTGAGCACGCCAGCGGAGTTGAGCTTTGTCTGGTCGACAGCATGGAAGACGCGAAAGAAGACGTCCGGATCCCAATCAAGGAGTGTACTGACCAGGTGTGGCATGTCTTTTTGCCCGACGCCCGGCCGGGACAGTTGTACGGTTTTCGCATATCCGGCCCTTACGAGCCAGAGAGGGGCATGCGTTTCAACAGCTCGAAGCTCCTCCTTGATCCGTACGCGAAAGCAATCGTCGGAGCGGTGAACTGGGCGGATGAAATGTTCGGTTATGTCATCGGCGATGAGAAGGAAGATTTGAATCAGGATTTTCGCGACGATGCCGGGGGCGTCCCGAAATCAGTCGTGATCGATTCCGGATTCGACTGGCAGAATGACAAGCGGCCGGCGATTCCACTGCACGAATCCGTGATCTACGAAGTGCACGTGAAAGGTTTCAGCAAACTTTGGCGGGACTTGCCTGAGCAATTGCGCGGCACCTATGCGGGCCTCGGTAGCCCACCTGCTATCGACTATTTCACAAAGCTTGGTGTGACTGCGGTGGAACTACTCCCTGTGCACGCGCACATCAATGAAAAACTTTTGGTCGAAAACGGCCTAACGAACTACTGGGGGTACAACACCATCGGCTTTTTCGCTCCGCATGGAGAATATTCCAGCAGCGGACAAATGGGCC
>DATISD010000632.1:0-2336 GCA_035469005.1 Pyrinomonadaceae bacterium
AGGAGATGACTTCCCGTGTGCCCAGGGTGAAAGCTTTAGTCTGTTCGTTCAGATCGGTGAGCTTGCGGGGTGCAAAGCGACGCATGTCCGTTACGAAAACTTCGCTGATGCTGGTTGGCGAAGCAATGGTGAAGGCGAGGCGATCCCCTGCGCGCGTGAATGAAAACGAGCCGGCCATTAGATTATCCGGCTGGGTGATGCGGGTAATCCTGCCGGTGGCTGGATCGACGCGGAACAGGTGAGAAGCAGTCTTTTCTGATCCGGCGAAGTAAACGCCGTCGCTCTTCCAGTCCAAAAGTCCCGGATTTTCGTCGAACCTATCCGTGATCGATTTGGGCGACCCACCCTGAGAACTCACCACCGCAAGTCTGGCGTTATTGGCGAAGTAAGTCTTCTCGCCCATCGCTGAAGAGAACACGATCTGCTTGTCATCGGGCGAGAACCGTGGGTTATTGTCAGGTCCGGGCTGATCGACGATCTTCTTCACCGAGTCGTCACTCAGTTTCAGTACATAGATGTCTGAAGTCACGCCTTGAATTAAATCCGGATTAACCGTGGCGCTAAAAACGATGCTCGTACCATCGTGTGACCAGGCGAACGAATCGATGCTGAAATCTTTTTTCTTCGTGCGTTGCTTGCCCGGCACCGGGGCCTTCATCGCTTCGGCCACATCCACGGTCCAAAGGTGTACATAGGTGTATCCTTCGCGCACGACGTCATAGTCACCGTAGTAGTCCTTTCGATCCTTCAAAGGTTGGGCGGCCGGTTCGTTGGCAATGTAAGCGATCGTCTTGCAGTCATCTGACCATGCAAAATTGCCGATCGCAGTTTCTGATTTGGTCAGCTGCTGGGCTTCGCCTCCGGTCGGATCGATCACAAAGACCTGGTTCTTGTCTTCGAGACGATTGCTCAAAAAGGCCACCCATTTTCCGTCGGGTGACCAGCGCGGATTGGTGGACGACTTGTCGCCGCGGGTCAATTGAAGACTCTTTCCGCTGGCGCTGTCAGCCAGCCAAACCTGCGTGATGAATGCGTCCTGTTTGAAATCGCCATAGCCTACCGTGTAAGCGATCCATTTACCGTCCGGCGATATTTGCGTGGCGCCGATGGATTTCAGCGTAATCAGATCGTCAAGCGTCGGAACGTGCGTCGGCCCAATTGCAGCCGAAGTGACGGACATGACTAACACCAGGTAAACAAACAAGAAGGCAAATCTCTTAATCATCGGACTGTCCTTTCACTCCTTTGCACAAAGAGTCGTTCGACACGGAATTCCTTTGCGCCAATCCAGCCTCATTCACACCTGGTTTGGGGCCAGGTGAACTGCAGCGAGCCGGAGGCTCGCGTACCGCCTCTTCATTTCGGCCGGCGCTTCTTTGGATAAATCGCCTTTACAGTCGAGACAACACCTTTCGGTTTCGCCGGCGATGGTTCGCCGAGCTTGCGGGCATCGGCGAGTGCTTTCTTTCGCGCGCGCCGAATATAAGATCGAATCTCGGGCCGTTTCAAATCGTCCGCTGTCTTGATCGTTATATGCCGAATTCGATTTCCCGAACCCAGCAGAATGCCTTTCGGGTCGTCAAGGGTCGCGCCATCATTGAAACCCAGGTTGACCGCCTTTGAATAGACGGCGATATGAAAGATGCCGTCCTTCAAACGGTCGCTCGTGCCATAGCCGATCGCGACGGCGCTGTACGCGTCATAGACGTTCTCGTAACACGGCGCCATCTCTTCGAGCAACAGGGCTCGCAGTTGCAGAGCGAGATCCCCGATTTCAGGATCATAAGGTTTGAGAAATTTCTTCAGCGCGGCAGGCGGCGGATAATTCATGTCCAAAAGATTTAAGAAACGAACTCTTGCCGCCCAGGAATTCCTGGGCGTAGTAAACAATATTTTTGACTCACTAACAATGAGAGTTTCATGAAATACCCTCGGGGACCTGGCATTGGTTCGGGATTCTAACACTTAACTGAGCAACTCATCGACGATTCGAGCGACATGAATGCGGGTGGTGTCGAGGAAGGGAAGGTCGCTGTCAGCGCCGCGCAGAATCAGGGGCAGTTCAGTTCCGCCGAGAATCAGCCCATCAATTCCATCGCGCTGTTTCATTTCCTTAATAATTGCCAGCAATTGCTCACGTGTTTCCGGCAGGAAGACGTTCTTCAAAAGTTCGCCGAAATACTTTTCATTGATAAAGGCCCGTTCGGTCTCGTTGGGTGTGACGATCGTCAGGCTTGCGCGGGAGAAGATTTCAGGATAGAACTTCGCCTCCATGGTAAAGCGCGTGCCTAATAATCCAGGTCGCTGTAATCCCAGCTCGCGCGCTTTTTCGCAAG
>DATISD010000633.1:0-6548 GCA_035469005.1 Pyrinomonadaceae bacterium
GCAATCGTTGAAGCAGCTGTGCATCGGCCATCTGATCGCGGACGTCGTGGCGATTATTGGGACACTGGATATTGTGTTGGGAGAGATTGATAGATAGTCATAACCGCGAAGCGGTTGTGTCACGCAGCCCAACGTTGCCGCGCAGCGGCTACGTTGGGGTCTCTGATGATTAGTTCGTTCGCAACCCTGTCAGGGTTGCGAATCGCGAGAACGGTTGGTCACCCAACGTAGCCTACGGCAACGTTGGGCTGTAGGTTGAAACCGCTTTGCGGTTTTCCGTTTATGATTTCATGCTTGGCCTATTAGCCGCACCCAACTTGATTGACACCCTGTTGCTGAAACTCTTCAGCGAGCAGACGGTGAACTATGTCATCTGGCCGTTCATACAGATCAGTCTGGTGGTGGTAATCACGACGGGCTGGGTCGCTTACGCAACTTATCTGGAACGAAAAATCTCGGCCTTCATGCAGGCGCGTCTCGGCCCGATGCGCGTTGGGCCCTGGGGATTGCTCCAGCCGATTGCCGACGGATTGAAATTGCTGACCAAGGAGGATTTCATTCCCGAGAACGCCGACCGCTGGATCTTTTTCGTCGCGCCTTACATCGCTGTAGTCGCTGCATTCATTGTGATGGCTGTGGTTCCGTTCGGTCCCGACTGGGCTGTGATTACGGACTTGAACATCGGCGTGCTTTTCGTCCTCGCGGTGTCCAGCGTCGGCGTGCTTGCCTTGATTCTGGCCGGCTGGTCGTCAAATTCGAAATACGCGCTGCTGGGCGCGTTGCGCTCGAGCGCACAGATGGTTTCGTATGAAGTTTCGATGGGTCTGGCAATCATCGGCGTGTTGATGTTTGCGCGCACGTTGTCTCTGTCCGGCGCGGTCGGAGCGCAGGCGTCAAATTCGATTTGGTTTTTCCTTTACCAGCCGGTCGGCTTCGTCATTTTCGTGATTAGTGGCATCGCCGAAAACAATCGCGCGCCATTCGACTTGCCCGAAGCTGAATCAGAGCTGGTGGCCGGATTCCACACTGAATACTCCGGGTTTCGCTGGTCGCTTTTCTTCATGGCGGAATATGCCGCGATGGTTGTAGTGACCGCGGTAGCGACCACGCTGTATCTGGGAGGCTGGTATTTCCCCTGGGTCTACAAGCTTGAGACCGCCGGGTATCACAACCTTTATGTTGCCGTCAGTGTGTTCGTTTTTCTGGCGAAGGCCGGCGTGCTCCTTTACTTATACTTCTGGCTGCGCTGGACGCTGCCGCGCTTCCGTTACGATCAGCTGATGGATCTTGGTTGGAAGTGGATGCTGCCGGCGGCACTCATAAACATTGTCGTGACGGCAATCGGGGTTGGTGTGATCCAGGGCCTCGACGGTTACCGGGGAATGCATACAATCGGTTCTTTGACCAGCGGATTGGGGCTAACCGCGACCGGCAAGGTGATTGCGATTGTGTTTGGCTTTGGCAATCTGTTCTTGACGGCCGGCGTGCTGTCCTTAATTAACTGGCGCTCGCGCGATTTCAATTTGAAGAAACAGCGGCGGCAGATTCGTCTGGTTGATTTGCCGAAAGGAAAGCCGGCAGTAGCGCCCGTGAGCGAATCATAGTGGCACAGACTTCAGTCTGTGTCTGATAGTGACCCACAGACGAAGTCTGTGCCACGATTGCAAATCTCGAGTTCGAAACCTAAGATCTGAATATGCCACTAGTTCCTGTTCCCAAACCGACGTTTACGCAGAAGCTGAAGCGCTTCTTCATGATCGATCTATTAAAAGGAATGCGCATCACTCTGGGCTTTAACATTGGCGCGCTGACTGACAAAGACTCGGTCGCCGGAAAGGGAATCTACACTGAGCAATATCCAAAGGTGCGCCCGGACGTCGCACCGCGATTTCACGGTGCGCCCCGCCTCAATATGGATCCCGAGACGCACGACACGCTTTGTATTGCGTGCAACCTGTGCGCGCTGGCGTGCCCTGAAGATTGTATCGACGTTATTCCCATGGACGTCGAGGTGGTGGTGGCCGGCAAGGCCCGCCGTAAGAAAGTGCTCGACGAATTCATCTTTGACACTTCGCGTTGTATGTTCTGCGCGCTTTGCCAGGAAGCGTGCCCGACTTATTGTCTGGAACTGACGCAGGACTTTGAATTAGCAACCTACTCGCGCGCGGGCTTCGTCTGGAACCGCGAGATGCTGGAGCAGGGAAGAGAGACGGTGAAGTACACCAGGTAGCGCGTCCTTTGTTCTTCGTACTTTGTACTTTGTTCATGGCGCCACACTCGACCCCGCGAGCATAACGAGCAAAGTTCCAAGTACAAAGCACTAAGCACTAATTTCATGACCTTATCCGGCTGGGAATCAGTCTTTTTCTGGGTGTTTTCAATCGCTGCGATTCTGGCGGGGCTTTTGACCGTCATGGCGCGCAACGCGGTGCACTCTGCCCTGTTTCTGATTTCTTCGCTGGTTTCGGTGGCGGCGCTGTTCGTTCTGCTGGGCGCGGAGTTTATCGCCGGCGTGCAAATCCTGGTTTACGTTGGCGGGGTGATGGTGCTCTTCCTCTTCGTCATCATGCTCGTCAACGTGGGCGCTGAAGAAGAAGGACGCGCCCCAATCTTCAATCGACCGGCTCAGGTAAGTGCGGCGCTGGTTTTTCTCGCGCTGCTGGCCGGCGTACTGGTGGTTTATGCCATACCCAAGGGTTATAGCGCGCTGAAGGATCGAGACAAAATTTCGGCCCAGGAAGTCTCGAACTCAAGAGATCTGCAACAGCAAAAGTTGCCTGCCGGCGCCACCGGAGTAAGCCGGGTTACGAAAGAAACGGAGCGCGTCGGCGGCAAGTTGTACACGTTTGCTTCATTGCCTTTTGAGATTGCCAGCGTGCTTTTGCTGGTCGCCATCATTGGCTCAGTGATGTTGGCGCGGACCTTGAAGCAGGAGATCGCGGCCGACGATGTCGATCCCGAGAGATTGAACCCGATCGCAACGAATGCGAACACAGAACAACGTTGAGCTTCAGAGGTTCGAGCGCCGTCAGGCGCGGAATATTTAAATAAATATTTCGCTGCTACGCGGCTAAGAAGAATGACTTGTGTAACGCCAATTTTTGCGCTGCTCCTTCAGGAGGCCGGTCGTGCGTCGACGGCCCTGGAAAGCATTAAGCACCCTGACTTGTCGAAGTTCCTCGTCATCTCGGCGATTCTATTTATCATCGGAATCGCCGGCGTACTGACGCGTCGCAACCTGCTGGTCATTTTCATGTCGATCGAGTTGATTCTGAACGCGGCCAACCTGAACTTCATCGCCTTCTCGCGTTACTTAGAGGATACGGGTCGCGGCGATCCGCTCGCGGGTCAGGTGTTCACAGTTTTCATAATCGTGGTGGCAGCCGCCGAAGCGGCGATAGGACTGGGTATAGTGATCGCGCTTTATCGCAATCGCGAAACGATCTGGGTTGACGAGATTGATTTGATGAAATGGTAATTGGTCCTGTTGGTCCCATTTGTCCCATTGATCACATGGGACTCATGGGACAAATGAGACCAATAGGACACATGTACAAGTACATCTGGCTAGTTCCCCTGCTTCCGCTTGTGGCCGCCGCAATCAACGGCATCTTTGGCCGTTGGTTTCGCTTTTCGGAAAAGCTGATCGGCGGAATTGCGGTCGGCAGCGTAGCCCTTTCCTTCTTAATCAGTCTCGCCGCGATCTATTCCTACGGTTTTGGCGGGAACGCTCTCTGGCCTAATCCTTATGTCACGACGCAGACGGCTTTTACCTGGATTCCCGCCGGCGCGGTCAATCAAACCCTGGGGCAAACCAGCGAGTCGACGACCATTTCGGTTGCCAACCGCCCGGTACAAGTAGCCAGGCCGAAGGCGTCGCTCCTGAACATTGAATGGAGTTATCAGCTCGATCCGCTTTCAGCTGTCTTCATGCTGGTGGTTACCGGCGTCGGACTTTGCATTTTTGTGTTCGCGACGGGCTACATGCATGGCGACCCGGGCTACTACCGGTTTTTTGCTTACATGGGTCTGTTCATGTTTTCGATGCTCGTGCTGGTGATGGGCTCGAATTTCGTGATGATGTTCGTTGGCTGGGAAGGCGTCGGTCTCTGCTCGTATTTATTGATCGGCTATTACTTCAATCGAGATGAGGCCGCGAATGCGTCGCGCAAAGCGTTTATTACTAATCGCATCGGCGATTTTGGATTTATCCTGGCGATCTTTGCCGTGATCGCCACCTTCGGGACTGCACAGTACTCAGACGTGATTTCGCAAGCCGCGGGCTATCCGGTCGAGACGCTTGGTCATTGGGGATTGATGTCGTGGATCGCCCTGGGCCTGATGATTGGCGCCTGCGGAAAGTCGGCCCAGTTTCCCCTGCACGTTTGGTTGCCCGACGCGATGGCCGGACCAACACCCGTTTCGGCGCTGATTCACGCGGCGACGATGGTTACGGCCGGACTTTACATGTTGACGCGCACGAACGTTATCTTTCAGCACTCGCAGACAATGATGCTGGTCGTCGCGTTGGTCGGCGCGTTCACGGCGATCCTGGCGGCTACGATTGGCATCACCCAAAACGACATTAAGAAGGTTCTGGCGTACTCAACCGTGTCCCAGCTGGGCTTCATGTTTCTCGCCTGTGGCGTCGGCGCGTTTGTGATCGGGATCTTTCACGTGCTGACGCACGCATTCTTTAAGGCCCTGATGTTCCTGGGCGCGGGCAGCGTAATTCACGGCATGCATCACGAACAGGACATGCGCAAGATGGGCAATCTGAAGAAGTACATGCCCTACACCTACTGGACCTTCCTCGCCGGCTGGTTGGCCATCTGCGGCATCATTCCGTTCAGCGGCTTCTGGTCAAAAGACGAAATACTTTGGAACGCGGCTTCGACCACGCAGATCCCGCTGGGTTGGCTCGTGTGGTTGGTGGGCACAATCGCGGCGACTTGCACGGCGTTTTATATGACGCGTCTGGTCGCTATGACCTTCTGGGGCAAAGAGAGATTCGCCGGCCACGAGCACGACCTGGAACATGAAGGACATGCGCAAAAGAAAGAGCATGGCACGCGCGATCACCACGCGCATGTGCCGCACGAATCGCCGAGGTCAATGTGGTTGCCACTGGTCGTGTTGGCGATCTTCGCGACCATCGGTGGTTTCGTCGGAATCAGCACCGCGTTTACTGGCGGCAAGCATGTCGGCGGGCGAATGAATATCGTCAATTGGATGGAGCCGGTCATCTGGAACCCATCAACCAGGTCATTCCACGTGAATGAATCGTCACCTGCACCCGAACCGGCGGAGACGAAAACTGAATCGCATGGCACGGAAGCTTCGTCACCCGCAGCCGGTTTCAACCTTGCACATGCGGTGGAAGCGAAGGTTGGTAGCGAAACCGCGACCGAATGGGTGTTCATCATCATTTCCTTGTTAGTTGCCGGCGCCGGGATTGGGCTGGGTCTGCTCTTCTATGTGAAGAGTCCAAGTCTCGCCGACGTCTGGGCAATTCGGCTGAAGCCGCTATATCTCGCCAGCTACAACAAATATTGGATTGATGAATTCTTCGGACTGGCGATTACGCGAAGAACGATGGATTTAGCCCGCGGTGTATTCGCCTTCGATTCGAAAGTCGTTGACGGCGGCGTCAATGGTTCGGCGTGGTTAACACGTTTGACGAGCCGGATCACCGGCGGCACCGACAAATATCTCGTCGACGGCCTGGTCAATGCGATTGCCGACTTTGTCGTACGGCTGATGTCGCCGATCGTGCGCGCCGCTCAGACCGGGCTAACGGCGAATTATGCTCTGGTCATGGTGATTGGATTGCTGTTCGCCGTGGCGTTCTATTTTTTCAAGAGTTTCTAGGGGCAGAAGCCTGAGCAACGACTTATTCATTAGTTTGCCTGGCTAATGGTTGGGCTTCTCGAAGATCAAGACTGGAGCGCAACCGTCACGGTTGCCTCGTCAGAATGCTGTTGCAAGCGAGGACGCTTGCGCTCCAGTCAAAACGAAACCTAAGCACGAGGACTGACGTGTTCACAAACAATCTTCTCTCGATCATTACCTGGCTGCCGGCGGTAGGCGCGATTCTGATTCTGGGTCTCTTCAAAAAAGATCAGAACCAGATCATCAAGAAATTCGCGACTGGATGGCTGGTGCTGGACTTTATTGTGTCGCTCTGGCTGTTCGGCTATGACCGCGGCATCGGTGGATTTCAGTTCCTCGAGGACCATCAATGGATCCCCGTCATCGGCGCGCGCTATCAGTTCGGAGCGGACGGCGTCTCAGTCTTGCTGATCGTTCTATCGACATTTCTGGGCGTCCTCGCTGCTCTGTCGTCATGGAACTACATCCAGAAGCGTGAGAAGGAATACTACATTTTGCTTTTGCTTCTGCAGACGATGGTGCTCGGTGTCTTCTCGTCGATGGATCTTTTCCTCTTCTACCTGTTCTTTGAAGTCGGTTTGGTGCCGATGTACTTCCTGATCGGGATTTGGGGCGGGGAAAATCGACTCTACGCAGCGATCAAATTCTTCCTATAC
>DATISD010000634.1:0-1548 GCA_035469005.1 Pyrinomonadaceae bacterium
ATCAAGGTAGGTTAACTTATTTTTCGACGCGTAGCTGCGCAGCCAGTCGTTCAGCGCTTTGATCTTTTCCGGCGGCCTGCGAACGGTTTGAATAATTAGTTTGCCGTCGCGCTGTTCATAGTCGCTAACCGGAAGGATTGAAGCCAGCACCACCTTAATCGAGTTGGCCTTTGCCAATTCAGCCATGGAAATCAGGTTGTCTTCGATTGCTTCGAGCGGCGCCGGTCCGGTGTTCCCTGCGAGGTCGTTTGTGCCGGCTAAGATCACGACGACCCTGGATTGCAAAGCGATCACGTCAGCGCGAAATCTGAGAAGCATCTGCGGAGTCGTCTGTCCGCTGATACCGCGATCGACGTAGGGCTTGCCGGGAAAGAAGCCACCGAATTTCGGATCGTCCCACGAGTCGGTTATTGAATCGCCCATGAAGACCACGCGGGCTTCGCTTCCGGACGGTGCGGCGAGCTGGGCATTCGCCTCATGATAGCGCGCCAGCGCCGGCCAATCCTTGAGTCTGTTTTCGGCCCGGGTGAGTTGGGCCTTGGTGTCCGCACAAGGATCCGTTGCAGTCTGTGCGGCCGCGGCGCCAAAAATTCCGAGCAGGATGGCGAGCGACATCATTAGTCTGTGCTTTGTCATAATTCGATTAATTCCCTTCACCGGCAATCGCTGCCTGCATAACCGACTCAGGCGTCCATTCGTTGATAGGCCGCGCGGGCGACAAACGGCCACGGCTCATTACCGCAAGTCGATCGCACATTCCGAAGAGCTCAGGCAGGTAAGAGCTAATCATCAGCACTGCCTTCCCCTCTCCCGCGCATTGGGCGATCGTCTTGTAGACTTGTGCTTTGCTGCCGATATCGATGCCGCGCGTCGGCTCGTCGAGGAGCAGAACTTCAGCCTGCTGATGTAGTAAACGTGCCAAAGCGATTTTCTGCTGGTTGCCGCCGGAAAGGGCGGTCACTGGTTGTTCTACATCGCGAGCTTTCACCGCCAATGAACTGACGATATCCCGCGCGACTGCGCGCTGCCGCGAAAGATTCAGCCAGCCAAAGCGCGAACATGATTTGAACCTCGTCATGGTCACGTTGTCAGCAATTGAGAGCGTGATTGCGAGTCCTTCGTTTTTCCGATCCTCGCTGAGATAACCAACACTTTGAGAGAGCCGCTCAGCCGGAGTCACGCCGCGCGTTTGATCCTTTACGCTGATCGATCCGCTTGAGTGTCTGTCCAATCCGAAGATGCTTCGCACCACATTCGTTCTGCCTGAGCCCATTAAGCCGGCGATGCCGAAGATCTCACCGCGCCTCAGTTCAAAGCTCGCGCCCTTCAACGCCGGCGGCGCCGCTAAGTCCCTGACTTCGAGAACGGTCTCTTTCCCGAAAGGTGAAGTAGCCGGACGGCGGGGGAAAAGATTGTCAACGCGACGACCGACCATGTGCATAATAAGTTCATCGTCTGAAAACGAATCGATCTTTCCGGTGGCCACGCTGTGCCCGTCACGCAAGACGGTGAAGTTGTCAGCGATCTCGCGGACTTCTTCCAGGAAGT
>DATISD010000635.1:0-5055 GCA_035469005.1 Pyrinomonadaceae bacterium
GCGCGATCGTTTCGGAAAGGACCGAAAGATGTTAGTCAATCGCAGATTGCTGCTAAAGGCTCTCGTTTTCATCCTTGTCGTCTTTGCCACCAGGCTGGCTGTGCCGATGCGTGGACCGGTTGAGAGTGAAACCATAAAACCAATTGCTGCCGAAACTGCCGCCGACGGTTTAGCAGCATGGGAAGATGTCTATTCAGTATTGATTTCACCTCGATGCATCAACTGTCACACGGCGACAAACTATCCACAGCAAGGGGACGATCGCCATCGGCACTTTGCGAATGTGATCCGCGGTCGCGGGGGCAGAGGCGTTCCTGGATTGGTTTGCATGAGCTGCCATCAGGATACCAACGCCGACAGCACAGGCGTTCCCGGCGGCCCAGGCTGGCACCTTGCGCCGCTGTCAATGAAGTGGCAGGAGACGAATGATCGTCCGTTGTCGAGTGCCGAGGTTTGTCGCGCGGTTACTGACCGCGCCAAGAATGAAAATATGGATGGACGCGCGCTCTTGAAACATCACGAGGAAGCGGCGCTGGTGCTCTGGGCCTGGAATCCGGGGCGCAGGCCGGACGGTTCAATGCGAACCAGGCCGCCTTTGACGCATGCGCAATTCGTCGCTGCTACTCGTACCTGGGTCGAGGCGGGGACTCCTTGTCCGCCGGCAAGATAGGAGAATCAGTCATGGCAACTTATCAGCTTACTGTCAACGGCCAGCGCAAGCAGGTAAATGTCGATCCTTCGACGCCGCTGCTTTGGGTTTTGCGCGAAGACCTGAAAATGACGGGCACAAAGTATGGCTGCGGCATCAGCGCGTGCGGCGCGTGCACGGTGCACCTCGACGGGGTGGCGACGCGTTCGTGCGTGGTGCCGGTATCGCTGGTTGGAGATCGCCCGATCGTTACTATCGAAGGTGTGGGAAAGGATCCGGTCGGCAGAGCGGTGCAAAACGCGTGGGTTGAAAAAGACGTGGTGCAGTGCGGCTACTGTCAAAGCGGACAAATCATGAGCGCGGTGGCGCTGCTCAAAGCGACACCGAAACCGACTGACGAAAACATTGAAGAATCGATGGGCGGAAATCTTTGCCGTTGCGCCACTTATGTGCGCATTCGCGAAGCCATCAAGAATGCGTCGCGACAACTAAAATAGCGGAGGCGGACCATGCGAGCAGGAATGAAACTTCAAGACGATTTGCATCTCAACCGGCGAAGCTTTCTGCGGGTCTCCTCCGCCGCAGCCGGTGGCTTGTTGGTTTCGCTGTACTTCGATCTCCCTTCGCTGGCGGCGCAGGAGAATCAGCCGCCGGCAAAAGTTTATCCGCCCGATGCGTTTGTTCACATCAGGCCGGACGGCAAAATCATGATCACGGTTAATCGTCTTGAGTTTGGTCAGGGAGTACACACGGCTCTGCCGATGGTTCTCGCTGACGAGATGGATGCCGATTGGTCGCAGGTCGTCGCCGAACTCGCACCGGCGGCGGACGTTTACAAAGATCCGCTCTTCGGAATTCAGATGGTTGGCGGTTCAGGTTCAATTGCCCATTCGTTTCAGCAGTACCGCGAGCTGGGAGCGAAGGTTCGCGCCATGTTGATTGCTGCCGCTGCGGATCGTTGGCGCGTGACACCGGACACGTGCCGGACGGAAGCGAGCGTAGTTCATGGACCAAACAACCAAACAGCAAAATACGCGGACCTGGCGACCGATGCGGCCCGCAAGCCGGTGCCGGAAAAGGTGACTCTCAAGAATCCATCTGAGTTTCGGCTTATTGGCAAGCAGGTGCGCCGGCTTGATAGCCGAACAAAGTGCGACGGCTCGCAGAAATTTGGATTGGATCTCGATCTTCCGGGAATGAAAATCGCCGTCGTTGCGCATCCGCCGGTGTTTGGTGGACGGGTGAAGAGCGTCGATGACACTGACGCACGCAAGATTGAAGGCGTGCGCGACGTGTTCGAGATTCCGTTGGTGAAGGGCAGTGGCGTTGCGGTAGTCGCAGATAAGTTTTGGCCGGCAAAGCAAGCGCGGGATCTTTTGAAGATCGATTGGGACCTCTCAGCGATTGAACATCCGGACAGCGCGCAGTTGTGGACGAAGTATCGCGAGCTGGCGCGCACTCGTGGGAACGTGGCCGTGGCGCGCGGCGACGATAAAGCTGTCGATCAACTCGCCGCCGCGAATCGAATTGTGGCTGAATTTGAATTTCCTTATCTGGCCCACGCGCCGATGGAGCCGCTGAACACGACCATTCGTTTTGATGGAGATGCTGCCGAGGCCTGGGTTCCTTCGCAATTTCAGACGATGGATCAGATGGCCATCGGACAAGTCCTGGGATTGAAACCCGAGCAGGTCATTTTCCACACAGAGTTTGCCGGCGGCGGTTTTGGCCGCCGCGCAGTCATCGATTCACATGTACAGCGCGAAGCGGCATCGATTGCGAAGCGCCTGCGCGGCACGCCGGTCAAACTTATCTGGACGCGCGAAGATGACGTGCGCGGCGGTTACTATCGCCCGATGCACGCGCATCGAATCGAAGTCGGTATCGGTGCAGACGGAATGCCGTCAGCCTGGCGGCACGTGATCGTCGGACAATCGCTCGTCGCCGGCACCCCGTTCGAAGCCATGATGATAAAGAACGGAGTAGACGAAACTGCGGTCGAGGGCACGGCTGACACCAGTTACATCATCCCGAACTTTCACGTCTCGGCGCATCATCCGGTGGTGAATGTGCCCGTGCTTTGGTGGCGTTCTGTCGGGCATACGCACAATGCCTTTGTGATGGAAACATTGATTGACGAGTTGGCTACGCGCGCCAAAACGGACGGAATCGCTTATCGGCGCAAGCTGCTGAAACTGGAAGCGAAGAAATTGCGCGCCGCGTTGGATCTGCTGGATGAAAAGAGCGGTACATGGCGCAATAAGTTGCCCCAGGGACATGCGGTTGGAATTGCTTGTCATGAATCGTTCGAGACTGCGGTAGCGTGTGCGGTTGAAGTTTCAATCGAAAACCAGCGGCCCCGGATTCATCGTGCGACGATAGCCGTTCATTGCGGCATGGCCGTGAACCCATTGACGGTCGAGAGCCAGTTTCAAGGCGGCGTTGGATTTGGGCTGACACAATTAGTCGGGCAGGGCGCGATCACGCTCAAAGATGGTCGCGTGGAGCAAAGAAATTTTGATGGGTACACGCCGCCCTACATCGCTGATGTTCCGGTTACCGTTGACGTGCACATCGTGCCGAGCACCGAAGCGCCGACGGGTTGTGGCGAGCCTCCGGTTCCGGTTATTTCGCCGGCCATAGTCAATGCGCTGGCGAAGTTGACTGGGAAGCGCTATCGCACGCTTCCGCTGGTGAGCCTTTAGTGAATCAGCTTCTCAAGCTCCAGCGGCGTCTAGTGAGCAGTACTTAGCGCGAGGCTTTGCTTAATATTTGACAACCGTTTTGGATCGAACCCGCCAGGATCTCGATTTGCCGGAAGTCACGAACAGCCTTTGCCGACAGTACTTGATCAAGCAAGAGGCCGCCGAGGACTGGATTGCGAAGGCTCTCACTGGTGAGTCGGGAAAGGACAATCAGGGCTCTGGCCAGTTCGGCGTGATTGGATGGGACTGGCGCATCTTCGGAAGTTGAAGTGGTTGCGTCGTCTTCTGTTTCGGGCAGCGCCAAGCTGGCTTTGAGCCGGCGTACCCGTTTTCTCAATTCGCTGGCCCATTGAGATACCGCTTGTAAATCGAGTTCGTCTGCGTTTGCCCCGCCAACCACCACGGACTGGCTCAGGAATTCCAGATACGCCCGATCTTCCTTTATCTGTTCCCGCGGCAGGCTGGCTTCACATCGCCGGCACGGTTGATAGACGATGCCGGGGCCTTGCAACAACTGAGGGTCACAAAAATCACTGTTCGGAAAAGTACGCGGTTGCGGCACCGCTTCGGCTTCTTTTCGCCTGCGGTCGGGATTATCAACGCATTGTCCGATGGTTGCCGAGACGCAAGTCAAAAGGAAAACGCCGGCTAAAAATATTTGAATCCATCCCCCGTTCAGCCCGTGCGTTCCTTGTGACATTGACTGACGCCACCCCGATCGTTTCGCGTCAATTATTCCCGTTTCCGTTTGCTTTGCCCGGCAGAGTTTTCTTGCGCACGATCTCAACTGAGCAATGCGCGCGCGCCGCAACGGCGCCCGCGACGCTGCCGAGCAGGAACCTCTCGACGCGATTAGTCAAGCCCGTCGCGCCTAAGAAGATGCAGTCGGCTCGCCAATCTTCCGCAAATTTCACCAATACGTGTTTTGGATCGCCAATCTTTACCAGGGCATCTGCGCGCAGACCTTTTGCTCTAAGTTTTTGTGCCGCGTCCTCGGCCAGTTTCCGTGAATGTTCACTTTCCTCGGCGTTGCATTCCTCGACCGAATGTCTGACGGGAGGAATGAACTCTCCAACGACCGTGGGCTCGAGCGGTTGATCGACGACGACGACACGCACTTCGCTTTTTTCCGGCCAATTGCGGGCGGCAACTTGTTCCACTGCAACGTCGGCATTCTCCGATCCGTCAAGACCGACGATCAGCCTGACCGGGAAATCAGGTTCGTCGATCTTTCCACGCGCAACGCGAACAGAACAGCGGGCCTCGTTGAGCAGCCATTGCGAAATGCTGCCGAGGAAGAATCGGCCCAGGGCTTTTCGGCCATGAGAGCCAACTACAATCAGATCGGCGTTCCATTCTTTGGCTTTGGAAAAAATCTCCCAGTTCGGAGAACCCCAAACCGCTTCGTGCTTCACAGTCCATTCGGGAAAGTTTGCCTGGAAACGCGCAGCGGCTTTCGTCGCGAGTTCGTCGGCTTCCATTACAACGCGCGAGCTGGCCATGTACTTGCGCTCGAGGTGTATAGGCCCTTTTGCGGTCACGGCCATCTCGATAATTTCAAGAGAGGAAGGCGGTGGTGGTGGCAACCACACTTCGGCGACACTGATCACCATGGCTTCACCTTTCACGGGCAAGCCGGCATGAGTCAGATCGTCGAGCGCCGCGTCAGCACACTGAGAACCATCATAGGCAATTAGTAAT
>DATISD010000636.1:0-3736 GCA_035469005.1 Pyrinomonadaceae bacterium
AAAAGATCGAATCACACATCGTTTCGAAATAACTTCACTGAAAGATATCGATGATGAAGTGAAACGTTGGTTGAAGGTAGCCTATGATCGTGATGACTAAGGTTTGCGGCTTTGCCGCTTGATGTGCGGAAAGGCTCTGCCTTTCCGGCCACAGCTTATTTAGATTTTCCTGAGGCTATGCCTCAAGTCTCGAGGCATAGCCTCGAATTCATTTTTTCAGATGTTCCGGAAAGCCGGAGGCTTTCCGCACATCGAGCGGCAACGCCGCAACCTTGCGTTTCTCGGAGACGTGCATGCCCCAAGAATCAATTAAACCTCGCATGAGCGACGAAGCGGTCGAATCAAAGACCGGCAAGACCTGGTCGCGCTGGTTCAAGCATCTTGACGCGGCCGGCGCGAAAAAGATGACGCATCAGGAGATCGTCGCGCACCTTCATGACAAACACGCGGTGCGGCCGTGGTGGACCCAGATGATCGCGGTGACGTATGAACAGGCTCGCGGCCTGCGCGAAAAACATGAAAAGCCGGAAGGCTATGAGATCAGCGTCAGCCGTACGATTGCAGCTCCGGTCGCTAAAGCCTTCAAAGCATGGACCGATGAAAAGAGCCGGAAGAAATGGCTGCCGTCCGATCTGACTATCCGCAAAGCGACCTCAAACAAGATTCTGCGCATCACGTGGGAAGAGGGCAAAACCAGCGTATCAGCTTCGTTCCTGCCGAAAGACCCAGGCAAGTGCCAGGTGGTGGCCCAGCACATGAAACTGCCCGACGCAAAGGCTGCGGCGAAGATGAAGAAGTTCTGGAGCGAAGCTCTTGATGCGTTGAAGGCGTCGATCGAATGAGTGTCCGGATGGTCGTTCATTAAACCTGGGCCAGCGAGTCGCGAATCCTTTGGGGTGGCAGAGTCCCGACTTGTCGGGACGACGACACCGCTTTGGATCGTTTCTAATGTCGCCTATGTGTCACTCGCCACCCAAAGCGCCGTCGCCACTTCGCTTTGCCGGCGCACTGCAAAATTACCCGGTCGCTACCGCTCCCGGTACTGACGTCAGTATGCGAGCCCGGCGTTCCCGGTAAGCGCGCGAAAAGTAGCATGTTTCGGAAGGTGAATCTATAATCAGCGCGCTTTAGCTTACAAATTATTCAATTCATGAAATCGGGTCTCCGTATGCAAATCGGACTGGAGCGCAAGCGTCCTACTTGCAGTTGACGCTGTCCAACAGAATATGCAACCGGGACGGTTGCGCTCCAATCACGTTCCGCAGGACCTGGCTTTACCGCTCAACTGCCCTGTTTGTTCTCGCAATTTTGATTCAAACAAATTTGATGGGAGCACTTGCCCGTTCCCTGAAGCAGAGCACTCCGACCCAGGTCGACCTTCTAATCCAGAACGGAACTCTCGTCGATGGTTCGGGCAAAAAACCACGCAAAGCTGATGTGGGAATTCGCGGCGATAGAATCGTCTTCGTTGGAGACGCGCGCAAGTCACACATGCAGGCTGCACGCACGATTGACGCAACCGGGCTGATCGTCGCACCGGGCTTCATCGATCCACACACGCACACACTTTCCGATCTCACCGATGACAAACGCAAAGCCAACGAAGCGTTTTTATTACAAGGAGTAACTACGGTCATCACCGGCAACGACGGCGGCAGTGTTCTCAATGTCGGTGAATTGCTATCCAAGTGGGAGCAGCAAGGCCTCGGCACGAACGCGATTCTGCTGGCTGGATTCGGGACGATTCGCGGCAAAGTGCTGGGTTCGACAGATGCGCAACCGAATGCGGCGCAACTGGAAGAGATGAAGCAATACGTAGCGCGGGCGATGGATGAAGGCGCATTCGGAATGTCTACGGGTCTTTTCTATGCGCCGCAGAGTTACGCAAAGACTGAAGAAGTGATCGAATTGGCGAAAGTCGCCGCGGCCAGGGGCGGAGTCTATGATACGCATTTGCGCGATGAGGGCTCGTATTCAATTGGACTTCTCGGTTCGATCAACGAAACCATTCGCATCGGTCGTGAGGCGATGATTCCAGTGCACATCTCTCACATTAAAGCGCTCGGGCCGGAAGTTTGGGGACAAAGCAAGCCGGCTATTGATCTGATCAGGAAAGCTCGCGCTGAGGGTGTCGACATTCTGGCTTGCCAATATCCCTATGACGCCTCGGGATCCAGTCTGACTGCGTCGCTCGTGCCGCGCTGGGCAGAGGTGGGCGGCCGGGCTGAACTGCTTCAGCGGATTGGCGATTCGCAAACTAACGGTCGTCTGTTGGCTGATATGCGCGAGAACCTGAAGCGACGTGGTGGCGCTGACTCTTTGCTGATAACGGATGCCCGCGACGCGAAACTGATCGGCAAAAGGCTGAGTGAAGTTGCGAAAGAAGTGAATAAGCCGCCGGTGGAAGCCGCCCTCGACATTATCAAGAATGTCGGCGGCGCCAGCGTAGCGTCATTCAATATGAATGAGAAGGATATCGATCGCTTCATGAAAGAAAGGCTTATCGTCACCTGCTCGGATGGTTCCGGAGGACATCCGCGCAAGTACGGAACGTTTCCGAAGAAGCTGCGCACGTATGTTTTTGATCGCAAATTGATATCGCTTCCCTTCATGGTTCGTAACAGCAGCGCGCTCACGGCAGAATGGTTTCGCATTCCGGAACGCGGCCTGATTCGCGAAGGGTACTTTGCCGATGTAATCGTTTTTGATCCAAAGACAGTTGCTGATCGCTCGACTTATGAGCAACCCGAGTTGTTGGCTGTGGGTATGAACTTCGTGATTGTGAACGGAAAGATCGCCGTTGAGAATTCTACTTTCACCGGTGCCCTCGCCGGTCGAGCGTTGCGGAAACAAGGCCCGTAGGACCGTACTATTTGTAGTTTTGGACAGGCTGATTGTTGGAAGGCCTGAAGGGCCGAAATATTCCCACGGCGTGTCCCGTGTTCTGTTGTTAAAGTTTACTGAATCGATTGGGCACAAGATAATGTCGCACCTACCTGGCTGAGAAGATGTCTGACGCTCAACTACAAAGATGTCGGCCCTTCGGGCCTTTCTGCCTCTGATTTCCAAGGAGTTGTGATGAGACTTCAATTTTCGTGGGTAATTTTGTTGGTGCTCTTATTAATTCCCTTCGTCAGCCGCCCGCAATCAAACTCACCGCAAAACCCTGTAGAGATCAGCGGCGAGCCGCGTCATCACCCTAAGTTTGAAAATGAGTTCGTGCGCCTTTGGGATGTAACCGTGCCCGTGGGCGATGCGACGCTGTGGCATGCTCATCGCAACGACAATGTGGTGGTCAGTCTTGGCGACGTGAAGCTTCGCATCGAAACTTTGGGACGAGAGCCGGTCGAAAGCCCATGGAAGTTCGGCGAGGTCAGGTTTAGCAAGGCGACCTACATTCATCGAGCGATGAACGTGGGCACGACGACGTTTCACAACTTTACGATTGAATTACTGAAGCCTCCTGCCGGAGCCACTCTAACCAGAGAGCCGGGACGCGAACCCATTTTGGAAAACGAACGCGTGCGAGTTTTCCGGGTAACTCTTGAGCCGGGCCAGTCGGGGCCGATGCACACGCACACAGTTCCGATACTGGCGATCGCGCTTACTCCGGGCGATCTTGAAGTGACGACTAAAGGAAGAGACAAACCCGAGCGCGTCAGCAGGCCCGAGGGCAACGTGCTGTGGCGCTCAGAGGCGGTCACGCATTCAGTCAAGAACGTCGGCAAGACGCGGT
>DATISD010000637.1:0-3073 GCA_035469005.1 Pyrinomonadaceae bacterium
GGTCGATAGGTCCGAAGGAGCGTCGTAAAATAGCCACGGCGTGAGGCCGTGGATAGTCGAAACGAAAAGACCGTCAACGACGCAGGCTCCGCTTTGAGCGTGGGGCAGTCAAGTCTATAGTTAGTTTGTTCGTTCGCTGAGCCGATCGCGAGTCCCCCAGGACTGCGGCGGCTAATTTTTTCAAAAGGCTCGAGTGGTGAATAGATGGTCTCTGGCAGCACAGATTGTCCGGCTAATTTCTTTCCGGCTTTGATCCTGATAGAAAGCTGGAAAGACGTACTTAGCCGCATCTGGCATTACCTGGATGATCCGCACAAGATCGGCAACCTTTCGGTTTCAGTCACGACGCTGATCGAAGGGCTGCTAATCTTCGGGGTGGCTTTGTTGTTGTCGCGAACGGTCAGTGCCTTCCTGCAGAGACGAATTGCCAGGCGCGCTTACATCGATCCCGGACTGCAGTACACGCTCGGCCGCCTCACCCAATACTTAATTATCTCACTGGGAGTTTTGCTGGCGCTCAAAGCGGCCTTGAGCATCGATCTCACTTCTATTGCCGTAGTCTTCACAGCGCTTTCGGTGGGCATCGGATTCGGCCTGCAGTACATTGCCGCCGACATCGCCTCGGGATTCATCTTGTTGTTCGAGCGACCGGTACGCGTCGGCGATCGCATTAGCATCGGGAAGGAAGAAGGCGACGTGCAGAGTATTAATCTGCGCACGACCGTGATGACCACAAACGATCGCGTTTCAGTAATCGTCCCCAATTCAAAGCTCGTCCGCGAGCATCTGATCAATTGGTCATACGGCGACCCGCGCGCGCGCCTGTCGATTTTGGTCGGGGTTGCGTACGGCTCGGATGTCAATCTGGTGACCGAAACGCTGCTGAAAGCCACTAAGGATGTTGATAACGTGCTGCGCGATCCGCCCCCGAAAGTTCAATTCCTGAAATTTGGTGATTGGTCGCTCGACTTTCGCCTGCTGGTATGGACGAACCGCCCGCGCCTACACGCTCAGATTCGCAGCGACATTAACTACCGAATTGAAAGGTTATTTCGCGAAGCCGGAATCGAGATACCCTTTCCGCAGACTGAATTGCGCGTGCGCCAGGGCTCAGTGCAGATCAATGCGCCCGCGGGACTGCGCGTAGACGACGAGCCGTTAGAGAACGAGCCGCATTGACGTTGTTCGCTACTGTGCCGGCCGCGCCTCAGCGATTACAGTCCACAGTGGGAAATGATCAGAAACGGCGAATGAGCGGTCAATGCCGTAACTCTTCGCCGTCAGTCCTCGCAGCCAAATCCAATCCAGCTTCAGCTCCACGTCAAAAACAACCGCGCTCCGTTTGAACGTAGTTTCGTCATCGGGAAAAGGCGTACTGAAGTTTTCCTGGGTAAACAATTTCCGCACGGCTTCGACAGTTGCCGGTTCCCAGCTGTTGAAGTCGCCCATCACGATCGCGGGCGTTGACTTTGGAAAACTCACCAGGTCGTCGATCACAGCACGATATTGATCCAACTTCTGGGCCAGCGCCATGCGTGTTTCGCCGTGAACGGAATAAACGCGGACGCTCGTCTTCCCCAACTTGATTGTCGCGCCAATGGCTGTGCGCCAGCGCCCCGGTCCTTTATGCGGCAGGATTATCGGCGTGATGTCGGTCAGCGGATACGCGCTCAGTAATTCAACGCCGGTTTCTTCTTCCTGGTTTTCTCTGGTTGCCGGCGGCGCGGCCCACGCGTAATACATACCCAGGGTTTCGGCCAGAGCGCGCGCATTATTTGTCTTGCCGGTACGCTGCCTGGCGCGGTCGACTTCCTGAAGTGCTATGACCAGAGCATGTTTAGATTTGAGCCACGAAGCGATTTGTTCGAGCTCGGCGCCAGTCCGCCAGCGGATGTTGTAGGACACCAGGGTGATCTCAGAAGGAGTGTTGAGACCCGAGATAGGTTTTGCTGCGTGACCGGTTTCAAACAGAGGTTTCGGAGGCGCCAAATCACTTTGCGGCAGCGCACTGAACGCGCCGAGCGCCAAAAGTATCAACGAACCTGTAAGAATCGCTCCCCACATTTTTCTGCATTTGAGCGCTTCATGATTCGAGCTACGGCCCGAAGTTCAAGCGCAATCCGTCGTAAGCGGCAATCGTGTCTCCCGGCCAAAGTTTCTTCGCTTCAGATTCGAGATCTACCTTGTCCCATACGGAATAAAGATGCGTCAGCAGCAACTTCTGTGGCCCGGCCAGTTTCGCCAGGCGCATCGCGTCGGAAAGTTCCAGATGTTTCGCGCTCGGCTTGTCGCGATAGAACGAACATTCCAGGATTAGCAGATCGATGCCGTGCGCAAACTCGGCGACACTTTCCGAATAACCCGTGTCGGAACTGTAAACAAGCGTCGTGCCGTTTGTCTCGGTCAGACGAATCGCCAAACTCTCGAGGCGATGCGGCGTGGAAATTATTTGGGCGCTGAGGCCGTCAAGGATTTCGACGGGCCGAGGTTCTTCGGTTGGCGCGAATTCATGACATTCAAGCGGAAACGGCTGCTCGAAAAGCTTGCTGGTATTCGCTTCATCGATCGCCTTAAGCATCCTGGTGATTCCCTCGCAGCCAAAGATCCTCAAAGGCTTCTGGCGCCGATTAATTCCCGGCACCCACTTTATTCCAAAAAGAAGTGGCGCAAGGCCCGCGCAGTGATCCAAATGCAGGTGGCTAATCCAGATTGCATCGAGGTTCGTCCAATCAAGCTTCTCCTGCGCCATTCGGTGCGGTGCGTCGGCGCCGCAATCCAGCAGAATTGAACCCGCATTGGTCTCGAGCCAATACGCGGATGCTGCCCGCTGCGGATGCGGAACCGATGTGCCTGAGCCGAGAACGACGAGCTCCATGATTGAAAGCTAAATTGAAAATTCACTGGAGCGCAACTGATTGGAGCGCAACCGTCACGGTTGCCTTTGCGGCGTCGACCTTACCAGCACGCGAGGACGCTCGCGCTCCGGTCCCATCGTGTCACAACCGGGAGCGTTAGCGACCGGATCAGTGAAATCCTTTTAAATAAATATTTCGCGCCTGACGGCGCTGGCACA
>DATISD010000638.1:0-2587 GCA_035469005.1 Pyrinomonadaceae bacterium
CTGTGATATTCCGCCGGCCAATATTTGATGCTCGTCTTCAAAATCATTGTGGGCGATCCGCGAAATTTCTCACCCACGTTGCCCAGGGATACGCCGAGTTGTTTCTCGAATCCCATTTCGCCTTCGAAAATCGGCGCGGGCCCGGTCATACCCTGGCGGGCAAGCAGCGCGGAGAAAACGCCGTGGCGCGCCGCGGTGGCAAAGGCAACGCCTTTCCAATGCGAGAGCTCGCCCGCGCGCGCCTGGCGCATGGCCGCGCCGGCCACACCCGCAATATTCACAGCGTGCCGAGTGTTCGCCGGGTCAAGTTTCAGCAGCTTCGCGGACGCCAGCGCAGTCGAGAACGTTCCGTAAGTCACGTGATCCCAGCCGCGCGCACGAATGCTCGCCGCGTCGCAGAGGCGGCATTGCACTTCGTATGCAAGGGCGATAGCCGTGATCAATTCGCGTCCACCCGCGCCCACACTTTCCGCGACGGCTAGCGCGGCCGAAATGTTGTCACTGGGATGCGCCGGCTCTTTCGATAAATACGTGTCGTTAAAATCGAAATAGCGAATGCCGCAGCCGTTGGCGAATGCCGCCCAGTCCGGCGGCGCCTTGTGATCGGTGCCAAAGATCGTGGAGCCGTGTTTCGCCGAGAAATCTCCCGCCACTCTTCGGGCGATCACGAACGGTTCTTCGTTCCATGCGCCGAGCGCGCAGCCCAGGGAATCGATTACGCGCCGTTTCACTTCGTGCACGACTTCCTTCGAAAGATCCTCAAACCGGAGCGCGCACGCGTAATCAGCAAGTTGATGCGCAAGCGTTGTCTTCATTGAAAAAGTTTGGATTTCAATCTGCCGATGATTCACGCAGGAGCAAGAGGAGCGACACTCTGCCTGATCGGCTCATGGCACATTCAGACTCAGCGCGCCCAACGAACGCGGTCGTTTGGTCAATTGTCAGTTTGCCTGGTTGCAAACCCAGATCGGCTACAGCGTACGGGTCCTCGCCCTTACAGGGAGAGGGGAGGGTGAGGGTTTAGCGAGACGCCAACTGTATCAATGGATCGAAAACCCCTCACCTCAGTCCTCTCCCCTTGCCAAAGGGGAGAGGCGAAAAAGTTGGCCTTGGCTTGATTTCTTGGAGCTGACAATCAACGAGAAATACGATCAACGCGGCGGATTTGCCGGGGCCACGGCTGCGGCCATCGATTTCAGCATTCGGCCGAGATCGCTGTTGGTCGAGAGGACCACCGTGGTGTCCTTTTCAAAAGCGGCGCGCATGACATCGAGGCTGCGCAAAAACGAATAGAGTTCCTGCGCATCAGGCGCACCGTACGCTGCTGCGTAAATCGCCGCGGCTTCTGCGTCGGCTTTGCCTTCAATTTCAAGCGCATTCTTCGTGGCGGTGGAACTGATTGAGGCGACGTCGCTTTCTTTTTGGCCGTTGATGTTCGCCGCCTCGCCGCGGCCTTCGGAACGGAATCGCGCGGCGATTTGGTGTCGCTCGCTGGACATTCGCTCGATAATCTTCTCGGCCACCGCAGGATTGTATTTGCTTCGCTTGAAACGTTCATCGAGCAATTCGATCCCAAAGTCGGCGATTTTTTGACGCGTGCGCTCGGTGATCTGTTTCTCAATTTCGCCGCGCCCGTACTCAATATCGGGAATTGTGGTTGGCAGAATGGTCCCGGTCTTTTCCAACTCTTCGTCGCGCACCGGTTTTCGCCCCTTAGTTACGCGAATGATTTCGACCAGATCGTGCGTGGCGACGGCGCTGCGCGTTTCGCTGCCAAGGATGTCGTCGAGACGCGAAAGCGCGCTGCGCTCGTCATTCAGCCGATTGTAGTAAAGCATCGGGTCACTGATTCGCCACCGGGCGAAACAATCGACGATAATGTACAGCTTGTCCTTGGTCGGACATTCGGTCGGCGGCCCGTCCCAGGCGAGGATGCGGTTGTCGAACCGCCGCAGCTTATCGAGGACCGGCAGCTTCATCCTCAACCCAGGCGTCGTAATGGTACGAACGATTTTGCCGAATCGCGTGATGATCACGGTCTCATACTGATGCACGACGAAGAGCAACGTTCCCCATTTCAACGCGGTCAGAATGAAAAGAACGCCCAGGATTGACATGACCGGACTTTGCAAAAAACGAACCGCAGCAGTTACAGCAGCGGGTCGCGGAGTCACATCGATCACGTTCATGAGTTTACGCGCCTTAAACCGAGCGTTGTTGTTGTTCTGATCCCGCAGTCGCGCGAGAAGCTGCAACGCAGCGGACGAAGTCCGCGAGGCCAGGCTTTCAATCTCAGATCATTTGCAGCACCGGTATCCCGAGTCGCATCCAGAGATGTTTCGGTTCGCTCAACATGACAGAGAGGGTCCGACAAGGCGGACCACGAGACCTTTAAACAAATCACATTCATGGCGAGCCCCTCGATTCGCCGGGCACCTGCAGCGGCAGCGTCTGGAGAATATTCTTCAAGCTGTCATCCACGATGATCTTCCTTTGCAAACTCGGCAGGATGGCTTGCATTGCCTCGAGATAAAGACGGCGGCGCGTCACCTCCGGCGCTTTGCGATACTCGGTGAGCAACAACGAA
>DATISD010000639.1:0-2869 GCA_035469005.1 Pyrinomonadaceae bacterium
CCGAGACCGGGCCTCAGGGCGTTGCCGGTTTTGGCGGCATATTAAATTTCGAATCATCCACCGGCGCGTTCAGCTTTATTTCCGCAAACGTTCGCGTCGAGACAGGATTGCCGGCCTCGATCGTCGAACTACGAGCCGTGAACGGAAACTTGACTCCAGCGACTTCGCGATAATCTTCAAGATCAACCTGTTCGGGGATCAGTCCGACCACGGTCGGTGTCCAGGTAATCCGTCGCAGCAATAGTCCACTCTCTGCATCGAAGAAAAAGCGCAGCCGTTTACCGTCCGTGCCCGTGCCGTCGATTACATACACGTCGCGATCGTTAAGCTTATCCCTCCGAACTCTGGGCGCACGGGAATACTGCTCCTTCAACTTAATCAGACTGAACAGAGCATTTCCCGCTTTGAAGTTGGCGAGTTCGTAACCGGTAATATCACGGACGCCGCGCTCGTTCCTTTCCCAGCCAACTTGTCCGTTGAAGCCGCGCTCGAAAGCGCCCTGCGGTGTCGTAACCATGAAATAAAACTTATCGGGCGCCGCTTGCTGCAGCTCAAATTGGAAAGTATTTCCATTTGCCTGCACGATCGTGCCCTTCTCTGTGCGCGACGTGAGCTTGTCGATGGCTGCTTGCCCGCCTATGGCTGCAATGTACTTATTAAAGATGTCATCCGCTGAAGGCATTGCCGGCGTAGGGCTCGGAGAAGCCTGCGCCGCGGCGCCTGGACCACCGGCCCCGGCTGGTCTTCCCGTTCCAGCTGAATTCGCTGGAGGCGGCGAAGGGAGCGGCAACGGCAATGTGGGAATCGACTGAGGTTGGTTGCGGCCGCGATGGCACGTGTAGCACGAGACTTCCGTGTTGCCTTTGAAAGTGTTCTTGTTGACGCCGAGGACCATCTTGATCATCTCACGGGCGGTGTTCTTCTCCTGCTTTTCATCAGACGCATAATCCCACTGTCCATTCTTGTTGACGTGACAGAAGTTACAACGGCGCCCCATCGAAGCGGCAAAATAATTCATCACCGGAATCAACTGTGATTGCGGCAACCCCGTCAGCACTTTAATGTTTTTCTGAACCTGCTCAATAGTTTTCTCTTGCGGTGCCGTTGGCGCCGGGGTTTGCATGCCAGGCGGCATCGGGGCTGTAAAGCTCTCATTCAAGGCCGAGTGTTTTTCGGCGCGCACGTCAGCAATCACGACAAACGCGCTGGCGCACGCCAGCGTGATGACGAGCAGTCTCAGGATATTCAGTTTCATTGTTCGCTCCGACGAATTTGATTGAATGCAGATAGAACGTTGGGAAGACAATTGTAACGGCACGAAGTTATAGACTGAAAGTGGCGAGCGATGCAATGCTCCGCGCATGTTTGCAGAAGAGCGCGGCTACGTTTCCGGATCTCGATTCAAAAACAAAAACACCCGGCTGTTAACCGGGGTGTTCGTCGGAAACCGCGCGGCGGCGAAAAAGTCATTTGCCCCGCCTGACGGTCGGGCTTCTGCCAACCTGGCTATCTCTCTCGGGCCCGCATCAAGCTGTCGAGCGACTGATAGATCTGCAGGTAGAGTTGAGTCTCGCGCGGAATTAATGAACGCCAGCCCGCGCCTGCTCGTCGAATGTAGCCGGGCAACTTGGCAGCATTCGAATTGTAACCGGCGGCGACGATCTCAGCCACCGTTGCTTCCTTTGCGGTCAGTGCTGACTGTACATCTTCATTAGCCAACAAATCGTTCCACGTGTCCTGCATGTAAAGGAGCATGGCTTCGAGCGCATTACCGTGATTGCGCATGCCGGCAACGAAATCAGGATTCAACCCAACACCGGGGTGACGTTGACGCATCAAGGCATACGTCCAGGGAATCATCTGGACCATGCCGCCGGCGCCGGCAGAACTGACCGAATAGCGATAAGTTTCCAGTTCGTTCAGCGCGTACAGCGTATAGATTTCTTCAAACAAGGCGATGCGGTTTTCATTTCGGTAGCGGTCGTGATCGACGTGCTCGACGATGCAGAGCCGTTTTGCTATTTCAACCAGGTTCGGCGCGATGGTATTGCCGCGATCACGTAAACGCTTAGCCGCGAGATCGACCATTGAATTGACGTAGGTTTGGCCTGTCTTCATCAAATCCGCCGAAAGCAATGCCGGATGTGCAGATGTGTAGTAGGCCATCTCGCGAAACACGCCTTTGCGTTCAATTGGAAACTCAACGACCAGCGGCGACAACGAGCGGTTCTTATCGTCGAAGATCGTGACCGCCGTATTGACGCCGTTGGCCCGAACGATTCGAATCTGGACCGGCAATCCCAACGTGCTGACCGCTGAGACTTCAGATCCTTTCTGTAGGAACGTCTGTTTATCAATCCGGATCAGATGAATCTGTGAAGTCTCGGGCAACAGGGCTGCGAGCGTCACGTATTCGAGCGACGGTGTCAGAGCAGTGGGCACCGGACGAGCTTTCAGCAAGCGCTCAGCTTCATTGATGCGCGAACGAAGCCGATTGGGTGAAAGAGGCTTGGAGTCCTCGCGAACCATTGTGCGAGCTTCGTCAGGCTGTGACCGGTTGGCTGCCGGCGATTTTTCCGGATTTTCCTGCGGGCGTGATTGCTCCGGCCGTTGAGCCGAAGGTTCCTGATATTTTGTTTTGGCAGGCCCTGTTTCGGTCGCACCCACGACGCGCGGGCGAGTGATCGGGTCAATCGATCCTGATGACTGGGCTTGGACAGCGGTGGCAACCAGGAAAACTAAGACGATTAGGGCAAGACTGACGGGCAATTTCATAATGATAATTTCCTGCAGGGAAATCTTCGGGGGAGCACGAAGTCCGACCTCAGCTTCGCGTAATACAGTGTGCGGTGTCAATCACTTTTTTTCT
>DATISD010000640.1:0-1994 GCA_035469005.1 Pyrinomonadaceae bacterium
GATATATCGACGCATCATGATCGGTCAATATGTCTGTCGACATCGTTACAGCGTTGAACCGTTGAATGGTAACAACGTTGAGAGTGCCGGCAGTGTCGACCGGTTTAACGCTTCAACCCTTTAACGCTTCAACGTTCTTCAATTCATGTCCCGCCGTTACATCTTCTCCTCCGAATCAGTCGGTGAAGGTCATCCCGACAAAGTTTGCGACGCCATTTCAGACGCCGTGCTCGACGCGTGCATCGAGCACGACCGGCGTAGTCGCGTGGCTTGCGAAACCTTCGCCAAGAGCAACATCGTCGTCGTAGGTGGCGAAATCACTATTCCAAGCCTGTCTGAAGATAAGCCTCTGGCGAGTGTCCTGCCCGTTGAACAGCTCGTGCGGGACACCGTTCGCAACATCGGTTACGTGAACGACGACGACGTATTTCACGCCGACAGAATTTTCATCACCAATATCATCACTAAACAATCGCCCGATATCGCGCAGGGCGTGGATGCCCGCGCAGTTGAAGGTAAGGACACCGCAGAACAAGGCGCGGGCGATCAAGGATTAATGTTCGGCTACGCGTGCGACGAGACGCGGGAGCTAATGCCAGCGCCCATCATGTTTGCGCATCGGCTCGGGCGCGAACTCACCCGCATTCGCAAGAACGGCAAAGTGGGCTGGTTGCGGCCAGACGCGAAATCGCAGGTTTCAGTGATCTATGAAGACGGCAAACCCATGGGCATTTCTTGCGTGGTTGTCTCGACCCAGCACACGCGCGACGTGAAGCATTCGGAACTCCGCAGTTTCGTGATCGAGGAGGTGATCAAGAAAGTGTTGCCTAAGGAAATGCTAAACGGGAAGACACAATTCCTCGTCAATCCTACCGGCAGCTTCGTGATCGGCGGGCCGCAGGGCGACGCCGGTCTGACCGGGCGCAAGATCATCGTCGATTCGTATGGCGGAATGGGCCGGCACGGCGGAGGCGCGTTCTCAGGAAAAGACCCGAGCAAAGTCGATCGCAGCGCTGCTTACATGGGGCGCTGGGTTGCGAAAAACGTGGTGGCGGCAGGTCTGGCGAAAAAATGCGAAGTGCAATTCGCCTATGCGATTGGCCATCCGGAGCCGCTCAGTGTTCACATAAACACGTTCGGTACACACGCAGTTAATGAAGAAGCAATCGAGCGGGCCGTGCTTGCCACGTTCAGCTTCAAACCGGCCGACATCGTCAAACAGCTCAACCTTCTTCGCCCGATTTATTCCAAGACCACAAACTACGGCCACTTCGGCAAAATCGACGATCCCGATATCACGTGGGAGTCGACGGACAAAGCGGCAGAGCTGAAAAAAGCCGCCAAATAAATTTATGAAAACATCGACAATCGAACGAACCGAAACCGATTACAAAGTCGCCGATATTTCATTGGCCGACTTTGGTCGCAAAGAAATTTCTATCGCAGAAAAGGAAATGCCTGGGCTGATGGCGATCCGCGAGAAATATGCGCCGCAGAAGCCGCTGGCCGGCGTTCGCATCACTGGATCGTTGCACATGACGATTCAGACCGCGGTGTTGATCGAGACCCTTACAGATCTTGGCGCGAGCGTTAGGTGGGCAAGCTGCAACATTTTTTCCACGCAAGACCATGCTGCGGCGGCCATGGCCAAGCGCGGCATCGCTGTATTCGCGTGGAAAGGCGAATCGCTCGAGGATTACTGGTGGTGCACGTATCGCGCAATCTCGCATCCCGAAGGCAAAGGCCCGCAGCTCGTGGTCGATGATGGCGGCGACGCAACGTTGCTCATTCACAAAGGCTACGAACTGGAAGAAGGCAGCGATTGGGCGAAGACGAAATCGGCCAACAAGGAAGAACAGGTCATCAAGGATCTGCTGCTCGAAATTCAGCGCGAGAATCCCTATCGCTGGCACGAGATCGTCAAGGATTGGCGCGGTGTGTCGGAGGAGACCACCACCGGCGTGCGTCGCCTTTACAAGATGCACGAGGAAGGA
>DATISD010000641.1:0-5999 GCA_035469005.1 Pyrinomonadaceae bacterium
CGCATCCACCGATTCGCCCCCGTCCTGAAGCTTTCGCACTGCGGCGCGACAAGCATCAACAATTTCGGCCCGGCCTCCGTAGTTCAAGGCGACGCTAAGCACCATGCCGGTGTTCGATGCGGTACGTTCGGAAGCTTTGGCAATTTCGTCGCGGACTCGCGGTGCCAGAGCTTCGATTCTTCCGATCGTTTGAAAGCGAATATTCTGCTTATGGATCTCGTCGAGTTCGATGCGCAAATATTTTCTGAGCATGCGCATCAAGGCATCGACCTCGTATCTGGGGCGCTTCCAATTTTCGGTCGAGAACGCGTAAAGCGTCAGTGCGCCCAGCCCGAGTCGCGCACCCGTATCAACAGCGGCGCGCACGGCCTCAACGCCCGCGCGATGACCGGCGATTCGTGGCTGTCCGCGTTGCGCGGCCCAGCGGCCGTTGCCATCCATAATGATTGCGACATGCCGGGGCAGGCGGCTCCAATCGATCGCCGACAGTAATTTCTCATCGAGCGATCCCGCTTGTGTAACGCTGGCAAAATCTTTATGCATTCGAATTCGTTAAATCATCCGCATCTTAGACGGCACAGGCATTTGGCGCAATCTACGCTCCCAGCTTCCGTTCACTCGTATTGCACGCTCATCAGCGTCAACCCGTTCGCCGGCGCGGTCGCGCCCACCAGCGAGCGATCACCATTCTGGATTGCGCGAGCCACTGTCGCTTCATCAATTTCGTGTCGGCCGGCAGCTAAAAGCGTACCGACGATCGAGCGCACCATGTAACGCAGAAAGCCGTCCGCCGAAATCGTAAACTCGATCAGATGACACCGCCCGCGACCGTCCCAGCCATCGGTAATATCCAACTCGGTAACGTTCCGCACACGCGTTTCCGAATCGGATTGAGCCGCGGAAAACGCTGTCCAGTCGTGCTCACCCAGGAACAATCGAGCGCACTCGCGCACGCGAGGAAGATCAAGGACACGCGATTCCTGATGCGCATAACGCTTCCAGAACGGCGACATCACAGTTCCATGTACGAGACGATACGAATATCTCTTGCTCTTAGCTGAATATCGCGCGTGAAACTCATCCGGAACAAGATCGACAAAGAGCACGCGCACGTCGGCTGACAGATTTCCATTGATTGCATTCCGCAGTTTTGCCGGCGACATTTCCCGCTCCAGCTTTAGATTGGCAACCTGTCCCTCGGCGTGAACGCCGGCGTCAGTGCGACCGGATCCGTGGACCACGACGTCGCGGCCGTCGAGGACCGAAAGCACGCGCGCCAGCTCGCCCTGAACCGTGCGCAATTCGCCCTGCATCTGCCAGCCATGAAAGTCTGTGCCATCGTATTGAAGCAGCAGCCGATAGTTCATAAGTCAGTGAGCGGTTAGCAGTGAGCAGCCAGGCTACTCATCCGGCGCCTCTGTCATACGGTTTGACGTCACGGTCGACCCTGTTCATGAAGGCGCCGACACCATTGTTAGCTGACTCCTGAGAACGGCCTGCGCAGAAACTTGACCGTTCGCTGCCTACTGCTTTCGACTTCCCGGCTTAATTAACAGCTCGCCGCGCTTGCAGGCATCACAAGCCTCAGCCGTTACCACCGGGACATTCAGAGTCGCGAGCGAAACTCTGGGCACGCCTACGTCGGCAGCGCCACCGGAGCGGTCGATAATCGACGCGGTGCCCACAACCTGAGCGCCCGCTGCTAGCAGCGCGGCAATCGTATCGCGTGTTGAGCCGCCAGTGGTAATAACATCTTCAACTACCAGAATGCGCTCGTCCTTCGCAGCACTGAACCCCCTGCGCAAGGTCATCTGTCCCTGCTCTCGCTCAGTCCAGATAAATCTCACCCCAAGTTGCCGGGCAACTTCGTAGCCAATAACCAGGCCGCCAATCGCCGGCGCGGCTACGGTTTCGATTCGTTCATTTTTGAAATGCTCAGCCAACGCCGCGCCAAACTCGATTGCGTCGGCAGTTGATTGCAATGCAACGGCGCATTGGAGATACGCCGAACTGTGCAATCCACTCGATAAAAGAAAATGGCCTTCGAGCAAGGCGCCGGATTTCTTAAACCGGTCGATTACCTGTTTGCTATTCATCGTGAGTTGAGGTCCACATTTCGATTTTCCTGTGTCTCTGTGAGTCCTCTGTGACTCTGTAGTAAAAATATCTGAGGAAGAACCTCACCACAAAGACACAGAGATTTCAGAGAGCCACGGAAAATTCGCAACTTAGAACCCTTCTTCATCCTGAATTGGTTTCTGAAACCCTCACAGACCGTTTACAATCGATGCGATGGAACGTCCGCTCAATCTGATCTCTGATTCTTCACTAGTCCAGGAAATCTTCGATCTCATTCGCGAACGCGGTGGCCGAGCATCCTTCGTGCAAATCGCCGATACGATCCTTCGTCTGTCCAACGCGACTGACGACCTGGCCGCCGCGTTGGTAAACGATCTGATTCAGAACGACCCCCGCTTTAGTGTCGAAGAAGTTTATCTAACGATCCAGGACGACGAAATTGAGAATCTTCCTCTGCACAAGATCGATTTCGTGGTTCTCGACGTTGAAGCGATAACCGGCAAGTCAATCCCAACCCGGATGATTGAACTCGGCGCTACCCGCGTTTGCGCCGGCGAGATTTGCGACGAGTTCCAGACTTTGGTCAATCCTGAGTTGCCGTTGCCCAGGTTCATCTCTGCGCTGACCGGTATCACCAGCGAAATGCTGAGCGTTGCGCCACAATTCGAAAGCGTGCTTGAGTCGTGGTTAAACTTCGCCGGTGACTCGGTGCTGGTGGCGCACAATTCGAATTTCGATCTCAATCTGCTTAATCAGGAAATTGCCCGGGTCTTTCCCGGTTGCCGCATGCGCAACCCTGACCTGTGCACAGTGCGTTTGGCTCGTCGCGTGGCTCCTGCGCTTGAAAGCCACAATCTGGACGCGCTGGCCGATCACTTTGGCATTGAAATCAAGCAGCGCCACCGCGCGGCCGGTGACGCGCGGGCGACCGCTCAAGTGCTGCTACGGCTGCTGGATGAGTTGGAAATCCGCGGCGTCCAAACCTTACACGAGGCGCGCAATTTCAATTCACCTCCACAGGTCGCCAGTGTCCTGGTTTGACTTTGCGTGACTTCGAAAACCCGCAAAGTCAGACCCTACGGTTAGCTCTCGACTCCGGAGACAGGTTCCGGCTGCCGGCCGCGTCGCATTAAATTCCTTCCCACAAAGAAGATAATAATGAGCACGGCCAGCCCGACCCCGATGGACGGATAGTACTGCTGGAGAATCTCCTTCGCATGTTCGCCGTAGCGCGCCGCTAAATAACCCTCGAGCAAATAGCGAAATGTACGCCCAGCCGCAATGGCAATCGTGAACCGCAAGAGGTTCAGGCGAAATACTCCAGCCGAAACGACGAACAATTTGAAAGGAAAAGGCGGCGGCAGGACCGACGCCACCAGAACCGACAGCACGTCATAGCGATCGATCAAATCCTTAACGCGTTTTTGTTTCGATGGAGAAAAGCGCGCGAGGGCTCGATGTCCGGCGCGTCTTGAAACCAGGTACAAGCCAACACAACCGGCAGTTGATCCAAACATCGCCGCCGCGACATAGATCAACATCCAGGAGGGACGCGACGCCGCCAACAAAAGCAACATGGCGTCAACACCGCCGGGCAGCGGCACCAAAACAGAATCGAGAAATGCGATAGCGAACAATCCGAATGGGCCAAAGGCCAGAAGCCAATGAGAAAATTTCCCAAGCCCACCCGTTATTTTATGAATCAAAGCTTTCAATTGAGTTATTAGAGTCCTTCCTGTTATTCATTTGCCGACTTAAACGCGGCCCTGCCCTTGCTCGATAAAAGATAAATTGCCAATGCGACGAGACAGACGGCGCCGACGATCGTGACGATCATCAAACCGTTGTCTCGTAAGAAGCGCAGCACGCGCTCGCCGTAAAAAACGGCCAGGATTCCCTCGGTGTAATAACGCAGCGAACGCGCGATCAGGATCGTCAGCAGAAACCGGCGCCGCGGAAATTGCAAAGCGCCGGCCGTAGCAACGAAAATCTTGAACGGCAAAGGCGGCGGCAAAAGCGCGGGGATGGCCAGAGCAAAAATCCCAAACCGTGCGTATGTCTTCTCAACTCGCCGCACCCGATCATGCCGAAAGCGCCGGTGCAGGACAGCGAGACCGCCGCGACTGAAAATCGTGTACAGCAACAAACAGCCAAGCACCGATCCGATGGCCGGAAACAAAGGAAAAAAGAATGCCGTTTCCGGATGCGTGTAACAACGCGCCACCACCAGATAGTCGTTTATCTCGGGCAGCGAGAGCAGAGATGAGTCCAGAGCCCCAATTAGGATCATCGCCGGGCCGGCGATGTAAACCGGAACATGGACTATAAAATAACCGAGACGTCTCGCGACGACTTGCAGCCAATCAAACATAAACAGGCGTTCAGAGTACCTACTTTAGTCGGCTTGTAACGCAAACTGCTAGTTTGCGAATCGTTCGTCCGCAAGCTGACAGCTTGCCTTTACCAAAGTACCCAACTGAAGTTGGTACTCTAAACACCTGCTGGCTTCAAGTTGCCCAGCGGTGTCCTAATCTCGAAATCCTCTGCGGCTCTGCGAATTCTCTCTGTTTCTCTGGTGAGATTCTTCCCCAAATATTTTCACCACCGAGGCACAGAGGACGCACAGAGACACGGAGAAGATCACCCCAACTTAGGTGGCCGCCCAATTTTATTTCGCCGGCGTGAAGATGGAAGGAGTGTCGTAAGTTACGCCAACGGTGACTCCCGATCGCGGACTGAATTTCGTTAATCCCTTGATGCCCGCAAAATCGAACCGGAGACCGGACGCCCGCACCTGCATGCCCACGCGTGCTTCGCCCTGCGATTCAGTGCCCAGGGGCCCGGTGCCCGGACGGGTGTTCGCCCGGCCGTTGACTTCTCCCACGAGGCTGAACATTTTGTCGAGCCGCACGATGCCGGCAAATCCATAAGTCAGGACATCGTTTTGCGCGAAGTTTTGCGTCGGCACCGCCAGTATCCCGATGCCCAGATTCCCGAACAGGTTCACACGAGCGTTGCGACCAAACTTCTTGCCAAACAGAACCTGTCCAAAAGCGTTGGTTGAATTCAGGCCAATGCCGGTACTCTGATTTGAATTCGGCAACTGCACGCCAAAACGAAATCCGAACGACGGCCAATGCGGAGTTTCGTTGCGCAGTTTGATTTTCGCCCAGAGAGTAAAGTCACCAGTGTCGTGGGTTGAGTTCGCGCCGGCCGCAAGATTCAAAGGAATAGCGCTCGGATCTCGAGAATTGATACTAAGAAAGTTCTGGGCCACGCCTTCAATTTGAATTTCGACATTCGGCGCGAACCCGATGTTGATGCCAATGACCCCGGCCCGCGTCAAATCGCCGCTCAGACCTGAAACCGGATAGCGCGCCCTTTGCACAAAATCGACTCCCGCCTCGATCCTCATCGAGCCGGGCGGGATGATGTCGACATCCTCAGTGAGCAGCGGCCGCTGCTGCGCGTGAGCCATCCCCGCGCCGCACGCCAAAAGGATCAGCAGAGCCAACGCATTGACGAACGATTTTCGTTTATTGGTCAATCGTCGCATTCACTTTGAATCGAGCGAATTGTAAGGTGTTCAAGCAGCATGCGTCAATGGAATGAGATGTGGCTCCGCCACGCTGATGCGCGGCAACGTAGGAAATTCGATCCAAAAGCTCAGCGGGGCTACTCTTCACTGGCTCTGCCACTCTAATGCGCGGCAAGTCTCTGACTTGCCGTTAAGTGCCCCAATTAATCTAACGGTCTATGACGGTGGTGGGTCGGAGACCCGTGGAACAAAAAGATTCATAGCCGGTGACTCAGAGACTTACCCGCATCGGAGTGGCAGAGCCAAAATGACGAAGTACACACTCAGCAGCGCCCATGTAAAATGATGTGCTACCATGCCGGCCTATTGGTCCGAATTCAAA
>DATISD010000642.1:0-3952 GCA_035469005.1 Pyrinomonadaceae bacterium
ATTCGAATGTTAGACTCGCGATTTGAAATCAACCCCAATCATAGAAACTTACCGACACAAGTAAAATGCAGGCGTTAATACTGGCTGGTGGAAAAGGGACACGGTTGCGTCCGCTAACCGTTTACACACCGAAGCCCATCGTTCCAATCTGCAACAGTCCGTTTTTGCTCTATCAGATCGACACGCTGCGACGCGCCGGCGTGACCGACATCACTCTTTCGCTTTCTTACCAGCCGGAAAAAATCGAACAACAGCTCGGCGATGGCTCACAGTTTGGCGTGAAGTTGAAATATACCGTCGAGCCGCAACCGATGGGCACCGCTGGAGCTTATAAGTTCGCTGAAGATTTGATTCGCGAACCCACCGTCGTTTTCAACGGTGACATCCTGACTGATTTGGATTTGAAGACCGTGATTCGCCAGCACAAAGAGCGAAACGCGATCGCCACGATTGTGCTGACGCCGGTGGAGGACGCGAGCGCATACGGTGTGGTCGAGACTGAAACCGATGGCCGCGTGCGCCGGTTTCTGGAAAAGCCCAAGCCGGAAGAAACAACCTGCAAAAACATAAATGCCGGCACCTATGTGCTCGAGCCAGGCGTGCTCGATCTAATTCCCAAAGGTGAGAATCATTCCTTCGAGTACGGACTGTTTCCGAAACTTTTGGAAAAGGGCGAAGCCTTTTTTGCTCATATTCCACAAAGAACTTACTGGATGGACATCGGCACGCCCGCGCGTTACTTGCAGGCCCATCACGACCTGCTGGCCAATCGCGTCACCCGGATTCATATGAAGGATCGTCGCGGGAATTTTGATTCGGCGACACATTCCGAAATAGATGAGCTTTCGATTATCGCGGACGATTGCACACTTAAACCGGGAGTCGAGATCGTCAATTCGGTCCTGGGCCAAGGCTGCTATATCGAAGAGCGCGCGCGGATCGAAAACTCGGTCATCTGGAGTCACACGCGCGTCGGCACGGCAGCACAGGTCAAAGACGCAATTATCGGCAGAGGGTGTCACCTTGGCCGTTCAACTCTTGTGGGGCCGGGTGCAGTGCTGGGAGATAAGACTTCTTTGACTGATTACACCAAGACGTGCGGGTGACGATTTGAGTGGCACGTCTGTGATTCCGAACCATGGATTAGATTAAACATAAAGACGATTCACAGACTAAAGTCTGTGCCACCAGAAAGGGCCTCAATATGAACTGGGACAGCTTTCGCGCTTATGACATCCGCGGAGTTTATCCGACCGATCTCGATGAAGAAGCTTATTACCGCATCGCGAAGGCGTACACCTTGCTCTTTCATCCCACGACGATGGTGGTGGGAATGGATGCGCGCGAATCCGGTCCAGCTTTAAAGAAGTCTTTGACTGCCGGCTTTGTAGATGCCGGCGTCAACGTCGTCGACATTGGCGGCATCACCACCGACATGTTGTATTACGCCGTCGGATCGGGCGAAGAATATTCGGGCGGCATTGTCGTCTCAGCCTCGCATAATCCCAAACAATACAACGGCGCGAAAATGGTGCGTGAAAAAGCCGCGGCCATTTCTTCCGACACCGGCCTCTTTCAAATTCGCGACCTGCTCAAAGCCGGCAAAGACAAAGAGGTTTCCTCGGAAACGAAAGGCACCGTCACGGAAAAGAACGTGCTCCACGGATACGTCGAGCACGTTCTCAGCTTCATCGATCGAGACAGCATCAAGCCTTTCAAGATCATAGCCAACGCAAACTATGGTTACGTCGGTGCCGGCGTTCAGCTAATCGCCGAGAAGCTGGGTCTGCAAATGACGACGCTCAACTTCACACCGGACGGAACATTTCCGAAAGGCACCCCGGATCCGATGCAACCGGCGAATCGTGCTGAAACCGAAGGTGCGATGCGAAATGGTCACTTCGATCTGGCCGCTATTTGGGATGCCGATGCCGATCGCTGCATGTTCCTCGACGAGAAAGCCGAGTTTATCTCCGGCGCTTATGTGACGGCCCTGCTGGCCGATGTCTTATTGACCAAGCACGGTGGCAACAACAAGATTATTTTCGATCCGAGAGTCATTTGGCCGACGATGAAAGTTTGTGAGCGCCAGGGCGCCGAGGCAATCATCTCGAAGAGCGGCCACGCCTTCATCAAAGATCGAATGCGTAAAGAAAACGCCATCTTCGCGGGCGAAATGAGCGCGCACTATTACTTCCGCGAAAACTTTTACGCTGACAACGGTGTAATTCCCTTCCTCCTGGTCCTGGAGCACCTTTCGAAAAGTGGGCAACCGTTCTCAGAAGTCATGAAGCCTTACATGGACGGGCATTACATGTCGGGCGAACTAAATTATCGAGTTGATGACATCAACAAGGTAATCACCGCTGTGCAGCAGCGCTTCACCAATGAAGGTCGTGAAGATCTGACTGACGGTTACTCACTGAATACAGCTGATTGGCGCTTCAACATTCGGGCTTCAAATACGGAGCCTCTCCTGCGATTGAACGTCGAAGCACGCAAACCCGGACTCGTGGAAAATATCCGAGCTGAAATCGAATCGATCATCGGATCAAAGCCTCACTAGCTATTGTTTGGAGTTCCGCCTTTAGGCGGCATCCTTTCAAGTATTCGCCCTTTCACGCGGAACTCCCAGCGCGCTTCCGGCACAGTCCGTGCACAACTCCTTCAGCGAACGAATCAAAGGAGGACGATTCAAATGGGTTTGATCCTGCTAATCCTGCTTGTGCTTTTGTTTTTAGGTGCAATACCTGCCTGGGGATACAGCCGTAATTGGGGTTATGGGCCAAGCGGCGGTCTCGGCTTGCTTGTACTAATTGTGATCATTCTGCTGTTGCTGAGAGTGTTCTAAGCTCGAACGCTGGCAGTAAATTTGGAATAGAAAGAAACACGACGCTTTGACTTTCGGGAGCCGGCTGATTTAACAGTTTCAAATGCCTGAGCTCCCGGAAGTCGAACATGTGGTCCGTGCGCTTCGTCGCGTGGTTGTCGGTCGAACAATCATCACGAGTGAGATTAAGCTGCCGAAGCTAATCTCACCGTCCCGTCCATCCAGGTTCAATCGAAGAATCAAAGACTCGTCGATCACGGGTGTCTCTCGCAGAGGCAAGTTCATTCTGATCGAGCTTGAGAGCGCAGGCGCCCTCCCTGACGCTCGGGCTTCTGACACTGGGAACGCGGGCGCCTGGCCCGCACGGCGCCCGAGATCCGCACTCGTCATGGTTGTGCATCTTCGCATGACCGGCAAGTTTCTCTACCTCAACGCCGAGGATGAATTACCAAAGCATGCGCACGCGATCTTCTATCTCGACAACGATCGCCGGCTGGTATTTCGCGATCAGCGTCAATTCGGCATCATGCGATTGGTGTCCGCGGCGGCGCTGAGCCAAAGTAAGGGAATCGCAGAACTGGCGCCTGAGCCCTTCTCTGCCGATTTCAACCTCGATTATCTGAAAGAGACGCTTCAACGGTCGCGTCGCTCGCTAAAAACTCTGTTACTCGATCAAACGAAGGTACTCGGTCTGGGAAATATCTACGCCGCCGAAGCGCTCTTTCGCGCAGGGATAAATCCATTCAAGCCGGCTTCTGAACTGTCATCCCGACGGGTTGCGCGGCTTCATGAAGCAATTAAGGACGTCCTTGAGTTCGCGGTCGCGCACATCAGAAGTGGATTTAACCTTGAGGAAGGATTTTCTTACGGTGAGGCCTTCGAGAGATTCTGGCAGGTCTACGAACGCGAAGGCGAACCCTGCGTCAAATGCGACACGCGGATTAAGCGGGCGACGCATGGCGGCAGATCGACGTACTGGTGCCCGCGGTGTCAAAGGAGATAGCTGTCCGCAGATTCCGCAGATTACATTCAATTTTCATTCACAGCCGGCTTCAGCCGGGTGATCAAGCACTTACCCTAATTTGCGAAAACCGTTTCAACGGTTTTCACTTGCGCGGCTCT
>DATISD010000643.1:0-7129 GCA_035469005.1 Pyrinomonadaceae bacterium
CGCTGGCTCGTGAGTACCGATGGTGCGCGGATCTATTCTTACGACTTTGACGAGCAAAAGCAGAGTCTAATCAAGCCGGCCATCTATGAATTCGATGACCACCAGGTTGAGTTAAAGCGAGTCATTAACGGTGAGGAAGCGAAATGGCTTCCCTCAAAGCAGTTTCAAATTTCCAAAGCAGATTGGATCAACCTGGATCAGCCAAAGGTCGGTCGCGAATCGGCGGCCCAACTTGAGATCAGCGGCGTGGATCCGCCCTCAGCATTCAAGCCGACCGTTGATCGTCCCTCGCAATTGGACTCCGCAGGCTTGCGGGATTATGTCCATGCTTTGAAGGCGCGTGGCGCCGACACAGCCGCGCTGGCTGTGGCTTTGCAGCGAAAATATGCTGCGCCGTTCGGGGTCATTGTCATGGCCCTCATTGGAATGCCGCTGGCCATCTCGTTCGGCAGACGAAGCACCGTGATCGCGTTGTGCTCGGCGGTGGTCGTCAGCCTCGCGTTCTGGCTCATCTCAGGAGGTTTTCAGCAACTCGGTGAACACGCATTGCTGCCACCAGGACCGGCCGTCTGGACGCCGATTGTGATCTTCGCGTGTGGTGGGCTTTATTTCATTTCGCGTGTGCGGACGTGATCCGTCGGTACGCACGCCTCCGGCGTGCTCGTTCCGAGGAGCGAGCGACATGATTTGGAGTGCGCCGGCAGGGCGAAGCGCCGACGGCGCTTTGGATCGTCTGGGCCCATCGGGAAGTTACTATCCAAAGCGGTGTCGCGCTACGCTTGCCACCGCACTCCAAATTATGTCGCGCCTCGGAGCATTTTCCCGATTCCGCACTTTCCCCTCGCTATCACTTCGAACTTAGAACAATTACCATCGTAGTATCTCTTGGGAGGTGGCTGAAGGTGTATTGTTCATCTTGTGGCGTCGCTGTCACACAGGGCTTAACGTACTGCAATTACTGCGGCGCCAAATTGAATCGAGACAGCGCCGACAAACCACCAGACATTAGACCCGGCGGTCTGGTGACAATGATGGTCGTCACGTTTGTGCTGGGGACATTTGCAATTACGATGTTGATGGGCATGATGAAGGCCGTGCTCCATTTCGAATACGGTCCGATCATGGCCCTCACCGTGTTGAGCTTCTTGATCATGCTGGGGCTCGAAGGCGTTTTCATACTGCTGCTGTTCCGCCGAAAGCGTGGCGATTATGAGCCGAGCGAAAAAAAACAAAATAATCGAGCGACTACGAAAGAGCTTGAAGCGCAATCGCGCTCGCCCATAGAACCGATTCCGAGTGTGACCGAGCACACCACCCGCGCGTTTGATCCTATCTACAGCAAGCGAAAATAGAATCGCATTCTGTTGATCGGTTTCCTCTCCAACGCCTCGACACCGTCACTCACGATTGTCGCGTTTCTATCTCGAGATCAAAACGGCCAACAATGAACAAGATTGGATCCGGACTCATGGGAGTCAGTACCGGGAGCGATAGCGACCGGATTAAGTCCGCGGAGCCATAATTAGCAATCTCCCAGACACATCTGATATAAGACAGCCTCAAAACTACAACTTTTAGGTAGGGGGGAATGTGCGATGAGCACTCGAAATCGATTGTTGTGGACTGCGTTCTGTCTCTCGACGCTTTTGTTTGTGGCCGGTCCGGCTCGAGCGCAGGAGATGCCGGCGCAACCCGGGACAAACATGGCGGCAATGAAGTTTGTGACTATTCCGCCGCTGCCAACCTGCGCACGTGGATCCGTCGCCAACGGCGATCCGACGAAGGGGGCTTCTTTTATTCTGGCGAAGGCGACGGCAGGCTGCATTATCCCTTGGCACTGGCATACGCCCAACGAACACTTGATGATCGTCAGCGGCGCGGCCAGTCTGCAGATGAAGGATGCGAAGCCCGTCACTTTGCAAGCGGGCGCCTTTGCCTTGATGCCGTCGCATCATGTGCATCAATTCCGATGCGTGCGGGCCTGCGTGCTTTACATCTATTCCGATGTCGCGTTCGACATCCATTATGTCGACAAACAAGGGAACGAGATTTCGCCGGCTGACGCCACCAAAGCGGTGAAGGAAAAAGCCGCGACGGAGATGAAGTAAGGCAGGCCCGCCAAGGCTCGAAGGGCCATCATTCAAGAGCCGCCACCGTCAGGTCGGGGTTGCGGTTAGGGATTAATTAAGGAGGTCCGAACCGGCATGAACTATGACGGCCCTATGCTTCGCACCCTCACCCCAACGCTCTCCCATCGGGAGAGGGAGCTAACCGGTCGCTATCGGTACTGACACTCTTACCCCAACCTCACGGCCGGGGCTATTTCATGGCGGCGCTGCGCGCCTCTCTACGCGAATACACCAGTCCAATCGTCAGACCGATCGCCTCGGTTATCGCCAGTAGTAAGGCAGTCAGACGAAATGTTCCCTGGGCATCGCCCGGCGGCAGATGAGAAACATGGTCAGGTGATATGGCGAGGTAGTGAAAATAAGCTCCAAAGACCAGCGCACCGCCCATTGCCGCGGCCAGCAACGCAAAACCAAAGCGGGAGAACCGGGTCCAGATGACGATGGCCGCCACCAGGGGAGCCAGAACGATGACAATCAAAACAAAGACAGTTTGCCAGGCTGCCAATTCAATTTTGAGTTTCGTATGCGCCGAACCATGCAACAGGACAATAACGAAATGTGCCAGGACGACGACGATGCCTAACCAACGTTTCATTTCTGTTTCCGCCAAAAAGTGCCTGCAACGGAGATAGAAAAGCCGCGTATAAGGGAAGTCCTCCGCGGCCTGGTCGTAGCGCAAGCTGTTACCTCGCGCGCGAGTCTGAAAGGAATGCGGACGAGACGTCCGCGTACCCAGCGCGTACCGCTAGGTTCCCGTCTCCCAGCTCGTCATGTACTCGATCTGCTCTGAGGTCAGCCTATCGATCGACATTCCTAACGCGCGGAGCTTCAGGCTGGCAATCTCCTCGTCAACTTCTTTCGGCAAAAGGTGCACGCCGGGTTCGAGCTTGCCTTTGTTCTTCACGAGATACTCAACCGACAGAGCCTGGTTCGCAAAACTCATGTCCATCACGCTGGCCGGATGACCTTCAGCCGCCGCGAGATTGATCAGACGGCCTTCACCCAGAACGATAATGCGGTTACCGGTTTTCAGCTTGTATTCCTGGACGAACGGCCGGACGTGAGTGGGTTCACCTGACAATTCGCGCAAGGCAACCAGATTCAACTCGAGATCGAAGTGGCCGCTGTTGGCGACGATGGCGCCGTCCTTCATCTTTGCGAAATGCTGGCCGTCAATTACGTGACGATTGCCCGTGACCGTGACGAAGATGTCGCCGATTGAAGCTGCGGAGGCAATCGGCATCACGCGGAATCCGTCCATCACCGCTTCGATCGCTTTGATCGGATCGACTTCAGTGACGACGACGTTTGCACCCATACCGCGCGCCCGCAACGCGACACCTTTGCCGCACCAACCATAGCCAACCACGACCATGGTCCGGCCGGCCAACAGAATATTCGTCGCGCGAATTATTCCATCGAGCGTCGATTGGCCCGTCCCGTATCGATTGTCAAAGAAGTGCTTGGTCTGGGCGTTGTTAACTGCGATCGACGGGAACGTCAGCACGCCCGCCGCCAGCATCGCTTGCAAACGAACAATGCCGGTGGTCGTCTCTTCAGTCGTGCCGACGATCTTCTTCGCAAGCTCTGGCTTTTCCTTAATCAGAGTCGCGACGACATCTGAGCCGTCATCAATAATAATGTCAGGCGCGAACTCGAGCGCGGTCTGTACGTGGCGGCGATAGGTGTCCGTCGTTTCACCCTTGATCGCGAACACCGGAATGCCGTAGTCGGAAACCAGCGAAGCCGCGACGTCGTCCTGTGTGGAAAGGGGATTCGAGGCAATCAAAAGTGACTCAGCGCCGCCGGCTTGGAGGGCGCGCGCCAGATTTGCGGTCTCAGTCGTAATGTGCGCGCACGCGACGAGGCGAACGCCCTTTAACGGCTGTTCCGAACCGAATCGTTCTCGAATCAAGCGAAGGACCGGCATCTCGCGCTCGGCCCAATCAATTCGCTTCTTGCCGTGCGGCGCCAGCGAAATGTCTTTTATGTCGTGTTCAATAGCAGGCATTGCTGTACTCATTTATGTTCCTTTTTGTTTAAGTTTGGAGTTCCGCCTTCAGGCGGCTCAGGTTTCAGTTCGAAGACCGCGTAAACGCGGAACTCCGAAGGCGTTGCTAGATACCGGCGGATGCTCGCAGCGCTTCAGCCTTGTCAGTGCGTTCCCAGGTGAAGCCATCGCCCGTACGGCCAAAGTGACCATATGAAGCAGTGGCTCGATAAATCGGGCGACGCAAATCCAGCTCTTCGATGATCTCTCGCGGAGTAAGCGGGAAGTGCTTCCGCACGAGATCGGAAAGTTGCGCTTCGCTCGTGCGACCGGTTCCGCGGGTATCAACGTAGATCGACACCGGCTCAGCCACGCCAATCGCGTAAGCAAGCTGTACTTCGCATTTGTCAGCCAGTCCTGCCGACACAATGTTCTTCGCGATGTAGCGCGCCATGTAAGCCGCTGACCGATCGACCTTGGTCGGATCCTTGCCAGAGAAGGCGCCGCCGCCGTGCGGCGCGTAGCCGCCGTAGGTGTCAACGATGATCTTGCGGCCGGTCAGACCAGAGTCACCCTGTGGGCCGCCAGTCACGAAGCGACCGGTTGGATTGATGTGGTACTTGGTGTTGTCGTCGAGCAACTCACCGGGCACGGTGTGTCTGATAACCTGTTCGCGAATTTCCGAACGAAGCTGTTCGTTGGTTATCTCCGGCGCGTGCTGTGACGAGATGACCACGGCATCAACTCGAAACGGACGGCCATCACGATACTCGACCGTAACCTGTGACTTGCCGTCAGGTCGCAGGTAAGGCAATTGGCCCGATTTTCTGGCCTCAGATAGTCGAAACGCCAACTGGTGCGCCAGTTGAATGGGCAAAGGCATCAGCTCGGGAGTCTCGTTACAGGCAAAACCAAACATCAAGCCCTGGTCGCCTGCGCCGCCGGGATCGACGCCCATGGCGATGTCGGGCGATTGAGCGTGAATCGCCGACAGGACCGCGCACGTGTCGCAATCAAAACCATATTTCGCCCGGTCATAGCCAATTTCGCGAATCGTCTCGCGGGCGATGTCCGCATAATCCAAATGCGCCTTGGTGGTGATTTCGCCGGCCACGATGACCATGCCGGTCGTTAATAAAGTCTCGCAAGCGACGCGCGAAGTGGGATCGACCCTTAACGTTGCATCCAAAACCGCGTCTGAGATCTGATCGGCAATCTTGTCGGGATGGCCCTCAGTGACCGATTCCGACGTGAACAGAATTCCACGATGATTACTACTCAATTCCCATTCCTCCTGCTCAATACGGTGAGCGAAAACGATAAGTAAAAGACCGCGTACGATAACAGTCCTTTGAAAGGGGTGTCAAGGAAGCCCGGCCCAATATCCGGGGGAATGTACGGGCGGAGAACTATATTCGGGGATTTCTCTCTCTCTCCCTCTCTCTCTCGATTGAGCAAGGGTACCTGGCTTTGAGGCTGGAGCTTTGGTCTCGGGAGGCGGAAGGGAACTCGTTACAGTGGGTTATTCTTTTTCTGCAGCCTGGCGCGCTGCACTACCAGGGGCACGACAAGGTAGAAAAAGGCGCCGAGTAGCGCCACCAGGACTAACCAGAGAATCAGTTGCGGCAGTCCTCCGAACCAAGCAACGAATCGTTCGCCTCCAGACCGCCGCGCTGAAACTCGTGGTCCCGCAGCATTGCTTTCGATCACAAGTCTCGTCTGTTGAAGCAGATTCTCGAGATTTTCTACTGCTTCGCTCTCAACTAGTTTGTGTTTAAGTTTACTAAAGGATCCGGCCAGTCCTGCCGCTCGCGAGTGGTTTGTATAAAGCAAGTAGGATTGGGTGCCCGCACTTGTCTGATTGCTAACTACCGCCATGAGTGACAATGAAGCATCAAAATAATGATTGGCGTAGATTTGCTTGGATAGAACGATAATCCTGGTCATGTCGTCGGCGTGGGATGTATGCGTCGCTACATGGGTGACAATAATGACTGGCTTGAGACCGAATTTAATCTTGGCCCAACTGACGGCGTTCTCTACGTTGGGCAACGATCCGAAAGGAAAAGTCTTGAGATAAGCCGCGAATGCCGGATCGGCTTCATTAACATAGAGTATCTCAGCCAGCAATGATTGATGCTCTTCCGCCAGCCGGACTGGAGGAGACGCATCGCTATACTCGATGAGTGCCGAATCACCGCGTTCAAGATATTGTTGGACATACTCCACGAGCATTTGCCTAAATAACTGATTTGCCTTTGTGGCATTGTCAGGCGCATTCCAGTTTACCTCTCGCTGAAAGCGCTCGATCATCGTCGCGGAGAGGTTCAATTTGCAGTCGCCAATTGCGCAATGCTTCAGGTCCGAGAGATCGCGTTTATCAAGAGTCAGATGTTCCAGGTCTGTGAGGTTGGGCGGGGTACTAAACCTGCCGGCCAGCCCGATTGATTTGCGATTAGCCTGACTGAGAGCTTCCTGAAACGATTTCAGGCTGATTTCAGCCGGAGCCGACAGTTTTATGACACCGCAGACGGCCACTTCGCGACGATCCTTTACTGGTAGGAGTTTGACGATTGCCTCTCCCTGCTCGAGCGCAGAAAAGTCTTCCGGCGCGAAAGCTGTGCGCGCGGTCAATGCTTCGCTCAGAATTTGATCCGGGACCTGAGCGTGGCACTGCAGACAAAATAAGATCGGCAAAAGAATTAGTGCGGAAAGTATTTTGAGGCCAGTAAACATTTTCAGAACTAATAATTCTGTCGCATCACCTGTGACGCTCACCTGCCTCAGAGCAAGGTACATGCCGTTTTTAGACTGCCTGAAGAAGCTGGTGGTCCCTTTTTAAGACTCGGTTTCTTGAGCAAACTTACCCACTTGGCTTGGTACAAACTCGCAATTGAGCCGGATTAATAATCGACCAGATGACGAGCTTTAGCGCGGCTAAGCAAACACCGACCCGGCATGTCGCTTGCGGTTCGAAAGTTTGGATCATCGGCTGAGACCGCATTGCATC
>DATISD010000644.1:0-5612 GCA_035469005.1 Pyrinomonadaceae bacterium
GTCAAGCGAACTACAGGAAATCAGCTCGTGGGATCGCCGATTTGCGCCCGCTTGAGCCTCGGGGCCACCGGCAAACCCGCGGTTCGGATGCCGCATCCGAAATATCGCCTCAAGTCTCTTCCCGGTTTGGTTTGAAAAAACTGGTGTAAATCTGAAAGAATCACCCCAAATGAATTACCGAACGTCTGTGCTAACTTTGATTGTCGCGCTAACGGTTTTGGCCGGCGCATTGACGGCGAATGCTCAATCAAGGCCGCGTCGTGTCACGCCGGCGCCGAGCCCGACACCCGAAACACTTCTGGGACCTGAGCCGAAGTCTTCGCCGACCGCGAACAACAACGCGCCGCTACTGGACGTGAAACCATCGAAGCCGGTGGGGACCGCGCCTGCATCGACGGACACGATGCACGCATATCAACTCTTTCAGCAAAAGCAATACGCCGACGCAGCTAAAGAAGCAAAAGCGATCGCCACAAACGATCCCGGCAACGCGGAAGCCTGGAAGCTTGCGGGCTTCTCTGAATTCTATTTGAAGCAGTATGACGAAGCTTCTGATGATTTGCAGAAGGCCCTTGACCTGCAGCGCAAAGCTAATCAGGAAGACTCGCATACGGTTGACGCGCTCGCTGAGAGTTACACGCTGGCGGAAAAATACGATCGAGCGCTGCCTTTGCTGGTCGCGGTAACGACGCGCGCCGGGGCTAAGCCTGATTCGACATTCCTCTACTATCGCGGCATCGCCGAGTTCAAAACCGGGAAAACCGCTGAAGCTGAAAAATCTTTCAACGCCGCTATCAAGGCAAATCCGAAACATACGCCGTCACTGCTTTACCTGGGCCAGATCGCCCTGGCCCGCAAGGATCTCGATACAGCAATTTCGATGCTGAATCGCGCGACGACAAACGATCCGCGGCAAGCGTCGGCATGGTTTCTGTTGACGTCGGCGTATCTGCGACGCGCGACGTCCGCAACGGACGAAGCCAAAGCCAGTGCAGACTATCTTGGCGCGGTCAGAACCGGCGAAGCGCTGACGCGTTTGCGTTCGGACGAAGAAGCGCTGGGGCTGTATGCGCGTGCGTTGATCGGCGCGCAGCAGTATGCGCGAGCGGCCGCTGCTTTGGAACGAGTCGCGGCGAGCGACAACGTATCCGGGATCACGCTTTACCTGCTCGGCTTGTCGTATTCGCGCGCAAACAATTTTCCTAAAGCGATCGCGGCGCTCGAGCGAGCTATCGTCAAGACTCCCAATGATACGAACGCCTATCGCGAGTTGGGCTACGACTACGAAAAATCAAAGCAGTATCCCCAGGCGTTCGCTACTTATGAAAAGGCGCTGAAGGTCGCGCCCGATGACGCTGATTTCAAAGAGGGCCTTGAGCGGATGCGGCCCTTTGCAAAACCCTGAGCGTGGATTAGCATCGTCACATGAAAACGGTTAGCAACGATCGCGTTCTCAGCGCAGCGGTGGGGATCCTGTTCCTATTCTTGATTGCGGCAAACGCGCGCGCCGCCTCGTGGAATGGGATCGAGCCCTTTAAATCCAATCGTGCGGACGTCGTGAAGATCCTGGGCCAACCAATCGGCGAAAGCCCGGACGGAGTTTTGCGCTTTTCCGTCATGGGCGGTACCGCCCAGGTTAGTTTTGTAAACGAGAAGTTTGTCGCCGCAAAAAAACTGCGGCCTCAGCTTGTTGGTACTGTGCTGGAGATTGTCTTGCAGCATGAACATTCGTCAGATACGCCGGAGTCGATGAAACTCCTGAAAAACAGCGCTTTTACTCGAGACGAAACGCAAACTTCGACGATCTTCCGTAATATGAAGCAGGGAATCATCTATACCTTTTTTCAGGGCACACTTAAGAGTACGCGCTACACTTTCGCTGACGAGCAACTGACCAGGGCGCGCCGATACTAGTCGAGGCTGGCAACGCCGGCGCATGAAAAAGCGTCTTTGTTTCATCGTTCCCCCGACTCTTCCGCTAATTTAATGGAGGCTTTCAAATGTTGATTACCCTCAGACTGTTAGGAGCGACAGTCGTCGTCGTTCTCATCGCCGGCACCTCGCTGGCGCAGCGGCCGCGCACCACAACTCAGGATTCAAATTCAACTGAAGTAGCGACAAACATGCCTGCGCCACCGCCGGCTCCGCCAACCGTTAACGCGAAGTACGAAGGCGGTGTCTTTGGTTATGACAAGAAGATGGATGGGACGCTCAACTTCGACGATACGAGCCAGCGACTGGTCTTTCGTAATGAAAAGGGCAAGGAGATCCTATTTGTCCCGTACAACGCAATCACGGGTGCGTACGGCGATACACACAAAGTTCAACCGGCAGCAGCTACGGTCGCGAGTCACGTGCCTTATGTTGGATTGCCAGCTAGTCTTATTAAAACCAAAGTTAGATACCTGACCCTGCAATACAGCGATCCGGACAGCAAGGTTTCCGGCGTTACCAGCTTCAAGCTCGACAACAAAGACATCCTTGATTCCGTGCTGTTCACGCTGGCCGGCAAAGCGGGCTTGAGCAGGCGCGGCGAGATTTTTGTCCGAAAGGCTTCGTAGCTCTTACCTTCTACGACCACTCAGTTTCGTTCCTGAGCGCCGTCTGACGCGTGGTCAGACTAACCTCGCTTAAGGTACAATCCCCACCTTGGAAATGAACGAAATCTGTGCCAATGCTGAGCAGTTGCTCAACTCGATTTTCGCTAGCTCCGGCTTTCAGGTGAAAGCCGCGGCCTCTGAAAGTGAGTTGGGCTGCTTGCTCTCGATCGAAGGAGCTGATTGTGGACTGTTGTTAAATCAGGGCGGAGAACTTCTCGACGCGCTTCAACAGATTCTCAATCAGGCGTACGGCCGAAATCTTCCAAAGGGACAGCGGATTATTTGCGATGCGGATAATTACCGTGCGGCGCGAGAGTCCGAGTTACGAGCCATGGCCGAGCATGCTGCGCGCCAGGTGCGAACCACTTCAACAGCATTCGTCTTCGGCCCGATGGAAGCGAACGAGCGCCGCGTGATCCATCTCTCGTTGGCGAACGAACAGGATCTTGTAACCGAATCTATCGGCGAAGGCAACGGGCGACGCTTGCGAGTCTCGTTGAGAGCAAGCGCCGCTCAGTGAGTCTTTCTTCAGGTAATACCCCCTCCAGACCAATGATCGCCCACACCGATACTATTGTCGCTTTATCCACGCCTTCCGGCCGGAGCGGCATTGGCGTCATTAGACTAAGTGGTCCGGACTCTCTCGCTATCCTGCGAAAGCTGGTTGCGTCTGACTCTTTCGATCCCGAGCCAAATGTCTTAACCCTTCGAAGTCTGATCGATCCGACAAACGATGAGCTTCTGGATCAGGCACTCGTATGCTACTTCAAGAAACCCCATTCATTCACCGGTGAGGACGTTGTCGAATTACATTGCCATGGTTCGCCGATACTTCTACGTTCGATAATCGATGCGACTCTCGGGCTGGGTGCTCGTTTGGCTGGTCCCGGCGAATTCTCTTTGCGCGCGGTTGCAAACGAGCGGTTGAAGTTGACTGAGGCCGAAGCCATTCGGGATCTGATCGACGCACAGACAGACGCCGGCGTTCGTCAGGCTACGCGTCAGATGAAGGGTGAGATCTCAAACACGCTCCAACCCGCCAAAGATGAGCTGCTGAAAATAATCGTTCGACTGGAGTGTTCGCTTGAATTCGTTGAAGACGATTTGCCCCCTCTTGAAACCGATCAACTTCGCGATTCTCTTCAGCAGTTGATCGCAAATCTTGAAAGACTGGCCAACACTTTTAGCCGCGGCAGACTAATCCGTGAAGGAATTAAAGTGACCTTCGTGGGGCGTCCAAATGTCGGTAAGTCTAGTCTCTTCAATGGTTTACTGGGACATGGGCGAGCCATCGTAACCGAGGTTCCGGGCACCACCCGAGACGCTATCACTGAGTCGATCGCGATCGACGGAGTGCCGGTCGTACTGACCGACACGGCGGGTCTCAGAGTGTCGGAAGATCAGATCGAATCGATCGGGATCGATAAAACAAAGCGTGAAGCTGCTGATTCCGATCTTCTTGTCGTCGTCATTGACGGCGCCGAGCCACTCACCGACGAGGACCGTAAGGTAATGACCGACATAGCGGGCCAGCCTCACATCGTTGCGATTAACAAAAGTGATCTTCCCACTTTTTCCGCGACGCGAGTGAACGATGAGATTCTCTCCCACAACCAACCTCAGATCATTTCGGTCTCAGCAAAGACTAACGGAGGACTCGAACGACTGCGCACTGCTATACTTGAGTCTTTCAAGAACGGCGACGCAACGGCTGAAGGGTTGCTGATCACTAATGCCCGGCATCATGATCTGCTGCGGTGCGCCGTCGAAGCTGTCAAGGCGTCAGAGGAGTTGCTAAAAACCCGCGCGAGTGAAGAATTGATTTTGGTCGGTCTGCATAACGCGCTTCGTTTCCTGGGTGAGATTACCGGCGAAACAACCTCTGACGAAATACTGGGACGGATCTTTTCCACTTTCTGTATCGGCAAATGAGCTTTCCTGAGTATGGTATTCGACGAAGTCTTTGATGTGATTGTTATCGGTGGTGGCCATGCCGGATGCGAAGCTGCCTCAGCTGCCGCACGGCTGGGCGCCAACACCGCGCTCGTTACTCTTAACCTCGATCTGATCGGCCAGATGTCCTGCAATCCCGCAATCGGCGGCATCGGGAAAGGCCATATTGTGCGTGAGATTGACGCGCTCGGTGGAATCATGGGCCGCGTCATTGATCGCACCGGCATTCAATTCCGGCTGCTGAATCGCTCGCGCGGCCCGGCCGTGCGCGCACCACGCGCACAGGCAGACAGAGCTCTTTATCGAACGGAAATGCGTCGCACGCTTGAGGCAACTCCGAATCTCAGCCTGCGACAAGGCGTCGTCACTGATCTAATTATCAAAGACAAACGCGTTCTGGGAATCGAGCTGCAAGACACCCGTCGAATTGGCGCCAGGTCAATTGTGATCGCAACGGGAACTTTTCTGAACGGACAAATCCATTCGGGCAAAAGAACGTACCAGGGAGGCCGGGCCGGCGAGCCGGCGTCGATCGAGTTCGCACAGGCACTTAAGAACTTAGGTTTTCGGGTAGGCCGACTGAAGACAGGTACGCCTCCGCGCCTTGACGGCCGCACTATCGACTGGGCCGCGTTTGAACGCCAGCCACCCGATGAACGGCCGGTTCCCTTCTCGTTTTCGACCGAACAGATTGAGCAGGAACAACTGGATTGTCACATCGGCTATACCAATGATTCGGTCCATGAAGCTATTCGCGCGAACCTGCATGAGTCCCCGCTTTACTCGGGTCAGATAACGAGTATCGGACCGCGGTATTGCCCTTCGATCGAAGACAAGGTCGTTAAGTTTCCCGATAAGACTCGCCATCAACTTTTCATCGAACCGGAGGGCTACAACACCAACGAGGTTTACCTCAACGGGTTCTCGACCTCCCTTCCCGCTCAGTTACAACAACAGCTAGTCAGCCTTATTCCGGGCTTCGACGAAGCCCAAATCATTCGCCCGGGCTATGCGATTGAATATGACTTTGTTGATCCCAGGGAACTCACTCCGTTTCTC
>DATISD010000645.1:0-4637 GCA_035469005.1 Pyrinomonadaceae bacterium
CGCTGTATTTGGGGATGGTGTCGGGTGGGTAACGCCGCATCAAGACCTTCTCGTTAACGGGAATAATGACGTTTTGCTGCACGCCCGACAGTGTGTGGCTGGAAACTGTTATTTCCTGCGTTGAGGGATTTACCGACGCGACAATGCCGCTCACTCCGCGTCGCCGCCATTCCGCCCTTTCCTGCTCTTGCTTTTTCGCCAAATCGGCTTTGGACATGATCACGAGTTGCGCCGCCGGCGTCGTCTTCTGGTCCGCGCCTGGTATCCATCGGGCCCAGATGCGATCACCCTGGCCAACATCCGCCAAAGTGATATCGGTTGCGTCCGCCAATTTTTTCGCACCCGGCGCCATCCGTTTGTACTGAGTCTTCTCGCTGATTCCCACTGTAGCGATTACGCCGTTATCGGCGCGCACCATCATTTGTTTACTCGCCGCATCGATGGCTTTGACTTCACCGATGACCCCGCCGATTTGCGTGGCGGGACTTGGGCTGGGCGTCTGCGCAAAGACGGCAGCAGCTGCAATCAGTAAAAGGCTTAAACTCAGAACTGGTTTTGATGACTTTTGCACAGTTATATCCGAGAGAGAATTCAAGATATTCATTATTAACGCCTCACTAAACCGTTTGGTTGCAGGAACCTTGATTTACTTCGAAAAAGTGCTGTTTCAGATTGGACTTAGTTCCAAAAATATGGATAACAATCAGCGCTTCTTTTGCTCACCTTCGCGTTGGGCGTCCTGTTGCGCGACGATGGCGTCGAACTTTTGCTGTTGCTCCGGGGACAATAAGGCGCGGATCCTGGCACGAGCTTTTTGCCGCGGCTCTTCAAATCGCGGCCGCAGTTCGCCGCGCAGAGCGCGATACTCGTTACGGGCTTCGTCAAGGATAGAGCTGATGGCTTTCGTTTGCTCGTCGTTGAGATTTAGTTCGCTCCGCATCTTTTCAAAACGTTCATGCGGATTTCTTTCCGGGCGAGCACTACCAGATCGCGATCGATACAATCCGGTCAAAGCTGCTCCGGTTATCGAGCCGAGAACAAACACCACCACCAGCACCAACCAGACTTTCAATCTTGTGTGACCGGGAAACGTCATTTTCCTTTCACCTCGTAATTACGATCCACGACGATGTTGAATACATCGTCCCGCGACAAACCTCGGCTCGCGAGCACAGTCTGCTCAACTCCCTCGGGCATGCCGAAGAGAGCTTCCTCGTCACCCTGCGGGGGCGTTCCGGTAGGCGCAGGGCCTGTCGACCACACGGTCAAAAGTGCGGCCAGGATGGCCACCAGGGCCATCGCCGGAACGGCGCGGCGCGCCACCAAAATCATCGATAACCAACCACCCGCTTCTTCCTGCTGCCGTTGCTCGGCTGCTATCGCGGCGCGCACACGCGTAAACAGGAATGGAGAGGAAGCAGCTGCCTCGATATCTTCTTCCCGAGCAGCCGCAGACCGCAAAACCATCTTTCCAATGCGATCCAGTTCTTCGTTTCTTTGGCTATTCGCTTTGAACATCTCCGGTCTCCGTGCGGAAGTAATTTCCGCTCCCACCTTCACAAGACGATAAATTATACGTGAAAGTTACAAGAATTCCGCCACGTTCCACGGGCTACAAATAGCGCTGAAGAACCCGGCGCAAATACGCCCGAGCGCGGTGGGCGCGAACTTTCACTTTGGAAATTGACCAATTGGTAACTTCAGCGATCTCGGCCACTGAGAAACCTTCCACATCAAGCAAGGTCAACACCAAACGATCCTCGGCGCTCAGACGGGACAACAGTTTGCTTGCCAAATCACGCGAAACCAGCTTGGTTTCGACATCCGCCGGGTGCGAACGGAGCCAGGCGGCAAACTCCTGTCCGCCCTCCTCAAAGTCATCCATTCCCTGCTCCGGCCGGCGGCGAGCTCGTCGCAGATGATCGTAGCAACAATTGACGGTTATTTGCGCCAGCCACGCCTTGAATGAGGCTGCGTGCGTCCCATGATACGTGTTAAGCGCAAAGTACGCTTTGGTGAAACTGTCCTGAATTATCTCTTCGATTTGCTCACGTTGCGCGAAGAACCGGCTCGCGATGCGCGCGACCTGGCGGCGATGCCGCTCGAACAATTGCTCGAAGGCAGCTTCGTCACCGGTGGCAGCTGCGGCAACCAGCACGTCGTCTGTCGATTCTGCAAATGAATCCACCGCCGTTTCGAGCTCTCCGTACGATTTGACGTTCGAGTGTGTCAGATGATCATTCGCCGACAGGCTCTTTCTTCTTCCAGGCGATCCGATAACGCGCTGTCAGGGCAAGTCCCAAACTCGCGACAAACAATCCTGCCTGCACAAAAGGCCACACGTAAGGCAACGAGGAACACACAATCCAAAATACGACGCCTAACAATAAGGTTACGGATTCGGATTGTAACCGCGGCAGTAGGAGACGCTGCAACCACTGACCAGTTCCCGCGAAGATTACTACGCGCCCAAAGACCGTGGACACGACCGCGAGCAACAAAGCCATCAAAGAAATTGCTGCGCCGACGATCGAAGGCAACAACCATAAACTGCCCAGAACCCCGATCGTAATCACTATTGCGCCCAGCAATCCAATCGCAGCCACTCGCAGACTGGTCAACTGCAGGCGCGTCACCGCCCGACTGACTGTATTGGGCATCGCCGCTGTCAGCGCCAGTGATATGACAAACCAGATGAGAATGGCCAACAGGCGAGTGCCGAAAAACACGGCAGATATTTGAGGATGAAGGACACTAAACGGATCGCGCATCACCCGGCGCAATTGTTCTTCGTACCCGGCGTACATGATGGTAACGCTTTTGGGATCGCGATCGGGCGCGGCCTTCCCGTGATGATAAATGCCGCCGAGCACGATCACATCGCCGCCGATTCGGGCGCCTTCGCGTTGGATGACCGACCCTCCGATAGCCGCGACGTCCCCATCAACTGAGCCTTCAACAATTACATCGCCGCCAAAAGCGATTGCGCCTTCTTTCACCGTGCCCGTAATTCGAATCGATTGGCCCATGCCAAAGACGGTGGTGTTGTTTACGCCTTCGATTACCCGTGCTTGCGGATCTCCCGGATGCTCTTCGTTCGCCGGCTGTGCGTGAGCGGCGATTACGAGCACCAGCGTCGCGGCAATCAGCGCGATTATCCGATTGCAGCTTTGGGCCGCCTCGGAAATTCTGACTTTGCTTTCGAAAAAGAATAGTGACGCGGTCATTGAACGGGACAACTCCTATTCAATGGTTTGCGCGCGATGGTATTTGACTAACAGGAAAGGCAGAACAGAAATCGAAAAAAGAAATGCCACCAGCATGAGCAACGCGAGGCCGTTTTGGGTCAGCAGAACCGCGCGCACAATTACGCGCACCAGGACGCCGGCACTCATGACCGCTTCCGAGGTTGCCTGCCAGGCAAGCTCAAGCAGACTTCCTGCAATTCTGAAAAACGTGCGCACAGGATCGAACACAATTGTGCGCGCCGCAGCCCCGAGCAACGCAAAGGAAACCAGGGCCAGCACCGCACATAACTTCAGCGCCCGGCGCCGCTCATGCTTATTGCGCATCCCGCTGAGGTCGCTCTCTGCACGGGCCGTCACGATGCGAGTGAAATTATGAGGAAGCTGAAAAGAACGCGTGCCGTTAAACGCTATGTCGAGCGTACAGAGTAGCTGCCGCTGGGCCCGCAACTCTGTCGCGCAATCGACACACGACCGTAGATGATCTTCAAAACGATTGACTCCGGCATCGCTCAACTCGCCGTCGAGATACGCGGCGACGTCTTCCAGTTGGCATTTGTTCTCGCTGAAATCGTTCATGCGAATTTCTTAAGCGCTGGTTATTCCTCGCGGCACGAGCAACCCGCGCATCGCCTCGCGGGCGCGAAACAGACGGTTCTTGACGGTGCCCAACGGCAAACCGGTAACTTCGGCAATTTCGTCATAGCTCAAGTCATGCGAGTGCCTGAGCACAATCAGTTCGCGATACGCAGCCGGCAGTGACTGCACCACGGATTCTATTTCTGATCTGCGTTCTTCCTTTTCACTCTCCTGTTCGGGCGTGAGCCGGCGACTCTCGATCGCAATTTCGGATCGCGTTCCATCCCCTCCGGAGGTCATGATCTGATCACGAACCGTGTGACGGCGAAGATGATCGATGGCGGTATTGTGAGCGATTTTGTAGATCCAGGTTGAGAACTTGAACTCTGAGCGATAGCGAGCCAAAGAGTTGTAAACTTTGATGAAAACGTCTTGCGTCAAATCCAACGCCGCATCGTAATCACCAACCATTCGATAGACGTACGAGGCAATCGGTCGCTGATAGCGGCGCACGAGTTCTTCGAATGCGGCTTCGCGTCCCGAAACAGCAGTCAGAACCAGCTCGCCGTCAGCCAACATGTCCGGAGTTGTTAAGGAAATCGCAGCTTTCATCGCTTGTTAATGCCCAGTTTACGTTGGGTGAATCAGGAAAGTTTCAAGTGGCGCCATCGGTACGCACGCTTCCAGCGTGCCCTATCGGTAGAGAGGGGAGCACGCTGGAAGCCTGCGTATCGCTTACCACGCCAAACGGGCCAGGCCCGCCGGCGCCGCGATCGCATCAAAATCCAAATTGCCCGCGGGACTCATGAGACC
>DATISD010000646.1:0-2451 GCA_035469005.1 Pyrinomonadaceae bacterium
CGGGATCGTCTGCCGTAGGCGGTCGATACTGAATCTTAGTCGTTACATTGCAGACGCGAGCAACTTCGTCGGCTAGTTCCTTGATCGTGAATTCGTTCGGGTTCCCCAGGTTGACCGGATCGTGAAACGCATCGACATTCATCAGGAGAATCAAACCTTCGATCAGATCGGCAACATAGCAAAAGGAACGCGTCTGTTCACCGCTGCCGTTGATAGTGAGTTTCTCGCCGCGCAGCGCCTTCACAATGAAATTCGAAACTACGCGCCCGTCGTTCTCCAGCATGCGCGGGCCGTAGGTGTTGAAGATCCGGGCGATGCGCGTATCAACCTTATTCTGCCGGTGATAATCCATCATCAAGGTTTCCGCCAGGCGCTTGCCTTCGTCATAGCAGGAACGAATGCCGATGGGATTCACATGACCCCAATAGTCTTCGGTCTGCGGATGTACTTGCGGGCTGCCGTACACTTCAGAAGTAGACGCCTGAAGGATGCGCGCGCGCACGCGTTTTGCCAGACCCAGCATATTCACCGTACCCATGACTGAGGTCTTCACGGTTTTGACCGGATTGTATTGATAGTGAATCGGCGAAGCTGGACACGCCAGGTTATAGATTTGATCTACTTCCAGCAGAACCGGTTCGATCACATCGTGACGCAACAGTTCAAAGTTGCGGTGGTCCATCAAGTGAGCGACGTTTTCGCGCCGCCCGGTAAAAAAGTTGTCAAGGCAAATCACTTCATGGCCGTCAGCCAGCAGACGCTCGCAAAGATGCGAGCCCAGAAAGCCCGCACCACCCGTGACCAGAATTCTCAGCTTCGACATGCTGGTGTAACGCAAACTGATAGTTTGTGGATCGACTCTGCGCAAGCTGAAAGCTTGCTCTACAACTCACTACTTGACGGCTTCGACGTATAAGCTCTCGAACTCGCGTTCTGCGGCGTCTATGCCTTGCATTGACTGATGGGCCGAGACTCCGAACTCCCGCTCTTCAGCCGAGCTAAAACCTATATCTCTCAACAAGCGGACCAGCGATTCAGCGTCGTAAGCCCAAAGGTGTTGGCCATGTTCGCGCATCATCATGTTAACACGATCCATGGGCGTGTCGGCCGGGTCGACGAACCGCTCGTCGGCCAGAAACTTTTGATCGCCCGCATACGAGCGCAGAAACCGCCCGGCATCCGGCGTCGATAATCTGAGCACTCCACCCGTTTGCAAAACTCGCCGGCATTCGCCGAGCAAGGCTTCGGCATCCGGCCGGGGAACGTGCTCGATTACATGCTCGCCAAAAATCGCAGTCGCACTTTCATTTGGAAATGGAAGCCCGCGCCGCAGGTCCCACACGACATCGATTTCGTTGCTGCGTGCCGAGTCCAGATTGACCCAGCCAGGCAAGGGGTTTGGTCCGCAACCAATATTAATCAGCAGATCTTTTTGTGGCAGCGCCCGAAGCGTGCGCTGCGTGCGCTTTCTCGCCTTCCAATCATGGTACGGGGCGGCTATCCGATTGGCGCGCTCGCGCCCCAGGATTTGAACGACGAGTCGCTTTAGCATCACCCTTTAAGGTTTCGATTGGCGACTGAGGCGTTCAGGCTTTCCACCTCGCCTCCCAGACGAAAGACAAAGACCGAAAAACGATCTTCCCAGGGAAAGACCACATCAAAAATATCTCGATTGTGAAAGTAGGCCTCCTGCAACGGATGATAGCGCCGGTTCATGATCAGGTTCTCCCACACCGTCGAACCAATCCCTTCCAACTGCCGCTGAGAGTATTCAAAAAAACAGAGGGTGCGGTTGATACTGACCACATGCCACTTGTGCCGCTCTTTGGCCCAGGCAAAGAGAATATCCTCGCTCATCGTCGGCGTTTCCAGATAACCGCGCTTGCCGATCCGCATCAGCTCGCCACAGGCTTTCACGGGATCGTCAACATGCTCGAGGATATGTGCGCAATAGACAAAATCGAAACTCTTGTCGGCAAAAGGCAGGTGTTCAATGTCTGCCGAGACCAAAGGCTTTCCGTTCTGATGGATCTCGCCATAACGATGCGGCGTGTCATCCAGAAAGCGATCTACCAGACACGTGGCATATGGGAAAGGTTCATTGCCGCTGCCGATGTCCAGCACGCGATCGGTCGGCTGAATATCAAACTTAACGTATCGTTCCTGGTATTCAATCCGCTGTTTCTCGCCTGGGAATGCTGATCTGAGCGGCCGGTATTCGATGGTCACGGGAACTCGATCGATTATCGGCCGGACCATTCTTCTCAGAGGCCGCGGGATTAAATTCTTGAGACTCATTTAAGGTCGTGCAGTTTGAGCGGCCGGGACCGGCAGGTGCTGCCGGTGTTTTTCGATACAAGCATCGATCAATGCCAGGTTTTCTCGCGTCCAATCAATCGTCCGGCGCAGGCCTTCACACACGCCAATCTCGGGCTCGAAACCCAAAGTCTT
>DATISD010000647.1:0-4088 GCA_035469005.1 Pyrinomonadaceae bacterium
CCGAAGAATTGCTGCGAATACGCGAAGACCGTGAAGCCGGCCGTAATCGGACGGTTCCGGATGTATGGCTCAGTAAACGAAAACTGGAACGATCGCTGCCGATTGCCTGCGGCCAGATTAATAGATAGCACCTCGCCACGCCCGAACAAGTTGTTCGTCGAATATTCGAGGCCGAAGAAGGACCCGCCAATGCCCGACACACCACCATTGAACGAGATCTGCTGGCGTCCTTTTTCCTGAACCTTGACCGTTACATCGACCAGACCTTCTTCTTCGTTGGTGCGAAAGTCTGCGTCCTTGTCTTTGTCGATAGGATTGAAATACCCGAGCTGATTCAAGCGCGTAACCGAAAATTCGAAATAGTTCTGATTGTAGATATCGCCTTCATTCATCAGCACTTCGCGGCGCAGCACGTAGTCGCGAGTAAACGTGTTACCCGTGAACTCGAGACGGCGAAGAGTAAATTGTTTTCCCTCGTCGATCGAGATGTCGAAATCCGCAATGCCTTCGTTCGGATTTGCCGGATTGTCCTTAAAGGTCGGCGTGACTTCCGCGGTGTATTGAATAAAACCCTGTACGCCATAGGCCTTCTTCAGGTTCTCGTACAGTCCTTTGCTGAGTTGTTCGCCGTTGGCAACTATGCCTTTCTGTAAGCCGATGAACGCGCGAATTACCTGTTCGGAAAATATCGAATTGCCTTCAATTTTCACGTCGCCCACGCGATATACTTTGCCGTCGATGATCGGAACATTAATTCGCAGGGTGTCATCCACCGAAGAGATGAATGGCAGTGGCAGGATCGGGAAGCCGGTGCGCTTCCTACCGAGGCCTTCGATACGCGGCTCGCCGTGCCGCGCTTGCAGGTAGCCCTTCGACTTCATGTAGTTGTCGACGAGGTGCAGGTCGTAATCGAGCTTCTGGCGATCGAGGATGTCGAGCTCCTTGAAGCGCGAGATTAGTCCAGCCTCCTTTACATACTTCATCTGGCCGCGCAGCTCGCCGCTCTTGAAAACTTTGCTGCCTTCGAAGCGAATCTCAGCGACGCGCACTCGTTCACCTTCATTGATGACAAAAGTGATCGCGCTGGAAGTGCGGGAAACTTCCTCAACGTTGCCCGTGACTACTGCGTTGGGGTGGCCTTTGGCGGCAAGTAATTCCTTCAGGACGCGCTCTGCGTTCTTCAGCTTCACGGGATCGAGGATAGCCTCTTTCGAGATGCCGACCCGGCGCTCACGAAAGGTCTTGAGCACATCAGACTCAGCCACGCTCTTCAATCCTTCAAACTGGATGTCGCGAATGATGGGGAGCTCGTGCACTTCAAAAATGACCCGCAGGCCGCCGCGCGGAGCTTCTTCGGTGTAAACGCGCGTTCCGACCTTATCGAAAAAGCCGAGCGAAAGAATTGCCTGAAGATCGCGAGCGACCTGCGCTTCGCTGTAGGTGTCGCCGGCGCGCGTCTGGACGTAGTAGAGGATATCGTCTTTGCGGAGACGACGATTGCCCTGAATGTCGACGTCTTCTACTACACGTTGTTGTTGCTGGGGTTGTTGCGCGCGCACCGTCGCCGGGAAGAAAGCGGTGCCAATAATCAGACTGAATGCGGCCAGTAAGGCGACGCGATAAAAAAAGTGCATAAGTAACGGTTCCCTTAGAGTTTTCTCTGGGGACCTACCTGTATTAGAAGCCCGCGACTGCGCAAGGGCGCTCGTTTCGAGCGAAACCTCAACTCGACTCTTGCGGTCGAGCCACCTGGATATAAACGATATAAACTTAATTCAGCGCTTACTATGTGTCAGAAGCCCGCGCGTTAGCAAGAGCGCTGCTTTCGGCCTCTTAGCGTTCGCGCAGCCTGGGGAGCACTTTGATTCGCCGGGGGCTTCACCCGTTGCCAATTTCCGAAGTATCAAAGTGGCGCATTATAGCGGGAAAATTGAGCGAAAGTCCAAACTGCAGCGATCTTTTTTTACGAGTTGGCGCGCTGAACAAAATAATCGCAAGCCAAATCGCGGGTGAATCGCACGCCTTTGGAGCCGAACTGCTTCAGGCCTGATATTTGAGGTGTTCTGATAATTCTCGACGTGTCGTCCGGGAAGATCGCCGCTCTTTGAGAAGTGAATGTTTCTCCGGTAGTCAGCCGGTCAGGGAGTGACGAGCAAGTCTCCGGCCTGTTCTACTCCCGCCTCATCAATCGTGATCGAACGGAAGTTCAGATCGACTCCCTCGACAAACATCTCGACCAGCGAGGCATCGCCAAGATGTCCCTGAATCAACGCCTCGGACAGCGGATCTTCGACATATTTTTGCAGGGCGCGGCGCAGCGGGCGGGCGCCGTAAGAGCGGTCGGCGCAGGTCTTGTTCACAATCCAGCGCTTGGCATCGTCCGCCAAACGGACGATGAAGCCGTGATTGGACATGGTGCTGTTGATTTGATCAACCTGAAGTTGCAGCACGTCGAGCAATTCTTCGTCACCCAGTTCATCGAAGACGATAATCTCATCCAGACGATTGATGAATTCGGGATTGAATGTCTGTCGCACGGCGTTCATTACCATCTCTTCCATCTTCGTGCGCGAGACATCGCTCGAACCCTGGAAGCCCATCGTCCCTTTCTTCTGAATGAAGCGAGCGCCGATGTTCGACGTCATGATGATTATCGTGTTCTTGAAATCGATCGTATTACCCAGTGCGTCGGTAAGGATGCCGTCTTCGAAAACCTGAAGCAGGATGTTGAAAATATCCGGATGGGCCTTTTCGATTTCATCGAACAGCAGCACCGAGTAAGGCGATCGCTTTACGCGCTCAGTCAACTGCCCGCCTTCTTCATGTCCGACGTAGCCCGGTGGCGAACCGATCAGTTTCGAGACTGAATGCTTCTCCATGAACTCGGACATATCAAAGCGAATCATCGACCGCTGGCTCCCAAAAAGAAATTCCGCCAGGCAACGCGCGACTTCAGTCTTGCCGACACCCGTGGGCCCAAGAAACAGGAAAGAACCAACCGGCCGATGCGGGTTCTTCAATCCAGCGCGCGAACGGCGAATTGCGCGCGCCAAAGCTGAGATCGCCGGGCGTTGCGAAATCACTCGCTTGTGCAGTTCAGCTTCAATGCGGAGAAGCTTCTTTGATTCTTCTTCTTTCAAAGAGACAATCGGGATGCCGGTCCAACGCGCAATCACTTCTTCTATGTCGGTGCGATTCACTTCGCCCATCACGATTTGATCTTCATCATCGAGAATGGGGGCCTGCGCGCGACCGTAAGTTGCGCGCTCCCACTCACTGAGTGAAGCCGACAGCGCATCGAGATTTCCCTGCTCCGCCCGCACGCGCAGCTTCACGCGCGCGCCGGCTTCATCGATTACATCGATAGCTTTGTCAGGCAGAAAACGATCGGGAATGTAGCGCGACGACTGGCGCACGGCAGCCTCCAGCGCGCCGTCTGTGTAACGAACCTGATGAAAACTTTCGTAACGCTCGCGCACGCCTTCGAGGATTTCGACAGCCTGCTCTTCAGACGGCGGGGGCACTTTAACGGCCTGGAAACGCCTTTCGAGCGACCGATCCTTTTCGATTGATTTTCGAAATTCCCCGGGTGTCGTGGCGCCAATGCACTGGATTTCGCCGCGAGAAAGTGCCGGCTTCAGAATATTCGCCGCGTCGAGTGACCCTTCGGCCGAACCCGCGCCGACCAACGTGTGCAATTCATCTATGAAAACAATGTATTGCGGATTGTCGATCAACTCGCGCATGATTTGTTTCAGACGCTCTTCGAACTGGCCGCGATACTTGGTGCCGGCAACAATCAAGCTGATGTCGAGCGACAGGATTCTTTTGTTTTCGAGAAATGAGGGGACCTCGCCGGCTACGATTCTTTGCGCCAGCCCTTCGACGATGGCAGTTTTGCCCACGCCTGGCTCGCCGATCAGTACGGGATTGTTCTTGGTGCGGCGGCAAAGAATTTGAATCACGCGTTCGATCTCGCCGTCACGTCCAATCAGCGGATCAAGTCGATCATTGGACGCGTCTTCAGTCAGGTCGCGCGAAAACTCGAGCAGGTGCGGTATGTCTTTGCGATGACGCGCGTCAACCCC
>DATISD010000648.1:0-6358 GCA_035469005.1 Pyrinomonadaceae bacterium
CTTCGGGGTGCCGCTCGAACCTATGTACCCATCGCAGCTTTCGGCACTTCGTATTGAGGGCGACTCAAAGCGCGAAGTCTCAATGGATGGCTTTACGGAAGGACTGGCACAATTCTTTGGATCCGAATTCCGCGGGCCAGATCGCTTCACCAAAATAAAAGGCGGCAACGACAATTTGCCAAAGGCTTTTGCTCGTCGCCTGGGGAACAAAATCCATTACGGTTCGCCGGTAGTTAGCATCGAACAGGATGTAAACAGCGCGCGCGCGACGTTTCTCGATAAGGGCAGGAGTCAAACGTTGAGCGCTGATCGAATCTTATGCGCCCTGCCATTCTCGGTGTTGCGAAACATCGAACTACCGTCTTCGTTTCCCGAAAGCAAAACCAGCATCATCAAGAATCTCCGGTACGATTCTGTCTCACGCGTGTATCTGCAAACGAAGAAAAGAGCCTGGGAAGAAAAAGGGTTGAGCGGATTTGCGCTCACAAATGATGCGGTGGAAATTTGGCAACCGACCTGGAACCAGCCCGGCCCGCGCGGCATTTTGATGACTTACAACCGGCCGGGACAGGCAGAACGAATCGCGGCGATGAAAGAGAGCGATCGAATCAACTCGACCCTGGCGCAGCTGGGTCAGTGGTTTCCGGGATTGCAGGAAAACTTTGAGCGGGGAGCGACAAAATGTTGGATCGACGATGAATGGGCGCGGGGCGCCTGGTCGTTCGTTGGGCCGAGAGATTTAGTTGCTGCTTCGTCGCCGGTTGGAAGAATTCATTTTGCCGGAGAACATCTTTCACCCTGGTTCTCGTGGATGCAGGGCGCGCTGGATTCCGGTCTGCGCGTGGTCAAAGAGATTAATGAGGCTGCTGAGGTTCGGAGTGCCGCCTTCAGGCGGAATACCCCTGCGTTTTTGACAACTGCCACCTAAAGGCAATATTCCAAACTAACTTAGGATCGTTAGGTTTCCAATTGCGCTAATCAATTCGTGTTGCCACGTCCCGCCAGCAGCGCCACCATTTCTCCGAAGGCGTTAGCCACCGATGAAGCTCATTGACCGCGACGGTGAGACAAAACCCGGATCGTTAATGAAGTGACGTGGCTCTTTCTTCATCACCACGGAATGAATGAAATCGATAATCTCACATCGATTAGCACCATCGCGCAGCACTTCACGCAAAGAATGCTCGACGGTTGAAAACAGACAGGTCCGAACCTGGCCGTCGGCAGTAAGCCGAATCCGCGAGCAGGCGCCGCAGAAGGCTTCCGTGACGGGAGCGATAATTCCGATTTCCCCCGGCGCGCCATCAGCGAAACGATATCGGGAAGACGTCTCAGATCCGCGAATTACATCAAGCGCTTCAAGCGGAAATCGCTCTTCGATCCTGGCGCGAATCTCGCGTCCGGAAACTACATCCTCGCGGGACCAATCGTGTCCGGAATCAAGCGGCATGAATTCGATAAAGCGCATTTTCACGTCATGTTCGCGCGCGAAGGCGGCGAAGTCGGCGACTTCGTCTTCATTGTGACCGCGCACGATGACGGCGTTGATCTTGATGGGATCTAACCCTGCTTCTTTCGCGGCTACGATTCCTTCCATCACTCGATCCAACACATCGACGCCGGTCATCACCCTGAAAACATCTCGCTTCAAACTGTCCAGGCTAATCGTAATCCGATCGAGGCCGGCATCCTTCAAACTCTTCGCGCGATGCGGCAGGAAGTAACCGTTGGTGGTGAGCGCGAGATCGCGCAAGCCTTTTTCTTTCAATTGCGCGAGCTTGTAAATAATCTGCTCGATGTCGCGGCGCATCATCGGCTCGCCGCCGGTCAAACGAATCTTTTCAATTCCCAGCTCAACGAAGATGTCGCAGACGTATTCGATCTCTTCGTATGAGAGCATCTCTTCTTTGGGAGCAATCGGTGGCTCGCCATGCGGCAGGCAATAGAAGCAACGAAAATTGCAGCGGTCCGTGAGCGACACGCGCAGATCGCGGATCGCACGGTTGTAAGAATCTTTCAGCAACCGATTTGCCGATCCCTTTTTGGTCTCGCCGAAAGCCTGCATGCTTCAAATGATACGACGCGCGACCGCCGCTAACAAACCAGGTCCCCTAGCGACGATTCAGACCTCTTCTACTGCTTGATTATCCTTAGCTGGCGCGTCCCGTGCGAAGTTAGCTACAAGATAATCGCCTTCAACTCCGATCGGCCCGGAGAAATGAACATCTGGCTTTACTCGCTGGCCGATCGGAGCTCGGGCCAGCTTACCGAAGGTCAGGGGGCGATTATCAGGCGAACTGGTCGCCTGATGGACAGCGGATCGCTTGCGTCTCGTCCCGCGCCGGAACGGCGGACATTTGGTCTGTGGAACTCGGTTTGGTCGCCGGACGGTCAGTGGGTCCTCTTCGATCGCTTCAGACCGCAAGGGGGTGACATCTGGATGATGGAGAACATTGAATGACCGGAACTCACTCATCCTGGCGATGTAGCCAGGTTGCGGCGATGCTCCATCACTTCTACCACTGCCGTGGAGTTAAGAAATGTTTCGCGAAGTGATTCATCCTTCACATACGAGGCGATGTTGCTGACGATCTCCGCCGCCTTTGAGTATGCTTCGCGAGCCGCATCCGGATCGCCATTCGACGATTTCAAGCGGGCCAGTTCCGCATAGATCCTCCAGGCAAGAACCGGCACTGGATAGTTTCGCAGCTCATCGAGAGCAGTTTCGAATTCCGCTTCCGCTTTGTTCCTGTCTCCTTCGGCGGTGGCAATTTGCGCCCTCAGCTTGTGAGCGACCGCGATGTACTTGTGCACTTCGTATTTGGTGGCGGTTTCAAGCAAGCGTTCGGTGATTTCGCTGGCCCTGGCGGTGTCGCCCTCGTGCAGCGCATGTTCAGCCATGGCGGCGTGCAGCCGAATGTTATAGCGCCAGCGAAACCACGCATCGCGCTCAAAAATGTCGCGCACTTTGTGAAACGCGGAAATTGTTTCCTCACTTCTTCCGGCGTGCGTGTAATCGATGCCCAGGTTGATTAGCGAATTTGCTTCCGCTTCCAGCACATGACATTCGTGCCCGATTTCAAAGCCCTCCAGATCGAATTTGAAGGCGCCTTCGAAATCATGAAGCTCGCGATGAATCCAGCCGATGCAGTTTGGCATCCGGGGATGCCAGAACAAATCTCCATTGCGGCGTGCCATGCGAATCCCTTCATCAAGTATCGCCAGCGCCTCGGACATCTGTCCGAGGTTGGCTTTCGATAGCCCATGGAAGAACATCGCCGTCAACAGCAAAAACCCATCCCGCAATTCCGAGGCAAGCTTCCGGCCTTCGATTTCAACCTCGATCGCAGCTTCATATTCAGTCTGAAAGAAATAGAGACAGCCTCGCCAAATCAATCCCGCCGCCAGCGTGGGCTTATGATTCTGCGCGCGCGCACTTTGCACCAGATCATCAAGAATTGGCTTCGCTACATCCGTTTCTCCGTAACACAGATGCTTGAGGGCCATCAGCGCCATCGTCTGCAAGCGCAGCTCTTCGCTGCCGGCGCGTTGCGCAGCCTCGACGGCTTCCCTGGCCCGCGTTTCCAGTTCTTCCAGCCGGTGAGCAAAAAACAACGTCATCGCCAGCGCATTTAGTGCCGTCGCCTGTTGCTCCGGCAACCCCAACGGCTCCTGGTACTTGAGCAGCTTTTCGTAGTCGTCGACGGAGTCGGAAAAGCGGCTCAGCGCAAAATTTACTGCGCCACGTTTTTGATAGAGCGTAATCAGAGCCTCCGTGCGAGACTCGTCAGGAAGTTTATCGACCAGGCTGAGCGCATGAGTGTAATGACCGGCCGCTTCAGCATTCGCGTAAAGTGTGGTGGCGTTGTCCCCCGCTTGAATCAGGTATTCGATCGCCCGCGCAAAATCCCGGCCCTGCTCGAAATGAATGGCCAGCTGCGTCGCCAAGTGGCTGGCCCGCTTGCCATAGTGTTTGAGCAATTGTTCGCCGGCCTGCCGGTGGAGCATCACGCGACGTTTGGCCACCAGGTCGCCGTAAAGAAAATTTTGATAAAGCGCGTGCGAGAACCGGTAACGTGTGGCCAGGTTTCCGTCGGGCAAATCCTCTTCGCCGCGCGTTTCGATCAAACGATGAGTTTTTTGCAAATGAGCAAGACGCTCTTCGAGATCGACTTCATCCACTCCAAGTAAATCGGCTACTACGGTGGAAAGGAACTCGGTGCCTTCAACGCTTGCGTATTGCAAGGTGCGCCGCTCTTCCTCGTTAAGCGTATCGATCTTTTTGCTGATCATGCTGCGTACGCTCTCGGGAACTTCCAGCACCAATTCCGCCAGTGGGCGGACCAGAGACCAGTGCGCATTGCTTCTGCCGATATCGCCGTGCTCACTCAGATACTGCAACAAGTTCGTCGCAAACAGCGGATGCCCTTCCGTCTTTTCGTGAATCAGGGAGGCAAACTCAGGCGGAAAATCATTGGGCGTGAAAGTCGAATTCAGGTATTCCGCAATATGATCGCGAGTCAGCGAACTCAGGGCCACCTCTTCGCAAAGCCGGTGGGCCTGCATTTCGGCTTTGTAACTCTTGAGCGGGTGATTGCTCCGTTCGATATCTTCGGGCCGGAACGTTCCGGCGATTAATAGCCGTTGATTCGTGATGCGCTGGCAGAGATGGCCCAATAGATCGACGCTGGAAGGATCGGCCCAGTGCAAATCCTCCAGCAGCAAAATGATCGGAGACGTAGTGGCAAACATGGCCAGCGCGTCACCCATCTCGCGCATCATGCGTTCCTTGGTCGCGCCGATCGTTTCCTGCTGCAAACGGTCAAGCGCGCCGGTCGAGGCAAACGCCGCCGGCAACTGGGTGCACCACGTGGGCGCATACGTCCGCATGAACGATGCCAGGCGCTCGCGGGCAGGGCCGTCAAGCAGCGAGCCCACCGCATCCAGAAAAGGAAGATAGGCTTCGCCGGTGCCGTATTGCTCGACGCAGCGCCCGCGGGAGATAAGTAGTGTCGGATGACGTGAGCGCGCGCGGCGCAGGAACTCGTCAGACAGTGAGGTCTTTCCTATGCCGGGTTCACCGGTAATAAAAACTACTCGTCCCGTGCCGGCGACCGCCTGATCCAGGTATCCATCGAGCCGCTTTAGCTCAGGATCGCGCCCGACAAAGGCCGTCGCCGGTGAGTCGATCAAATCTTTGTCATAAATGATCGGGATGCCGGCCCATTGCCCGGTAAGCGAAGTCCGCAAAACTCTCAAAGCGTCGGCCATTTCATGGACCGATGCGTATCGTCTGTTTTTATCTTTAGCCAGCGCGCGCTCGATGATCAGATCGAATTCGCGCGGTAGTTCCGGCCGGACAAGGCTCGGTGGAGTTGGGTCGACCGTGGCGATGGCGTGCATAATTCCCAGCAGGCTTGGTCCGGTGAACGGTAACGAGCGCGTGGCTGCTTCATAAAGGACACATCCCAGCGAAAAAATGTCCGAACGAGCATCAAGCACTTCTCCGCGCGTTTGCTCGGGAGACATATAAAAAGCAGTGCCGAGCACCGTCCCTTCATCGGTGAGGTTCATCAGAGTGAGAGCTTCGTTATCGACGCCATCCGCGATCGTGCGCACGATTTTTGCCAGGCCAAAGTCCAGCACCTTCGCCCGGCCGCGTGACGTCACCAGAATATTCGCCGACTTGATATCCCGATGAATTAAACCAACCTCGTGCGCGGCTTCCAACGCGTCGACGACCTGAAGTCCGATATCGAGCAGCTTTGCCAGCGGCAATGCGCCATCGCGATCGATCATCGCTTTCAAGGTCTGACCTTCGATGAACTCCATCACGATGAAGTCGACACCTTCAGCTTCTTCGATCGCGTGAATGGTAACGATATTTGGATGATTGAGGGCGGAAGCGGCCTGGGCCTCTTTCAAAAAGCGACGCTTGGCGGTGAGATTCTCGTTGGCACTCGCGGGCAAGAGTTTGAGCGCTACGGTGCGGCCCAGTTTTGTGTCTTCAGCTTTGAAGACTTCGCCCATGCCGCCGCTGCCGATCTTATCGACCAGGCGGTAGTGCAGAAACATTTTTGAGGATTCAGCCATGTCAGTTTTCGTGTGCGGCGAATACTAGCGCCCATAAACCGCGGCGTCAACGAACCGCTGGGAGCGCGGACATTCTTGTCCGCATCGAGCGCGAGGCGCGAGCATTCTGCGATGCTAAATCCGCGTATATCCTATCTCGGCTTGAGAGGCTCAATAAAATCGCGATCTTTCGGGCCATCGTTTCAGCAATAAACAAGGATGAAATAAAAGCAGATTTGCGTTACCCGCCCGGTGAGCCGTCCCGGCCGAAGTCGTCCTGCAGGCG
>DATISD010000649.1:0-4134 GCA_035469005.1 Pyrinomonadaceae bacterium
GAGCGCAAGTGTTCGGGAAAACCTCCCACCGTCTCCCAGGCCTGGCGCCGCATCAGCGCCGAGACGATCGAACGAGGCCGCACCGGTCCGCCATCGCTTTCAAAAGGTGGCGGCACATAAGCGATGGCCGCGCATTCGGTAAAAAAACTCTCAATGATCGGTTCGTATGTCCCGTAAACGACGTCGGCCGATTTCTCGTGTGCTTTGGTCGTCAGCGCCTCTAACCAATCGGGCATTAAAGTGATGCCGGCATCGGTGAACTCGATCCATTGGCCGTGGCTTTCGGCGACCGCGAGGTTTCGCGCGCGCCCCGGCAGCGACTTCGTCACGCGAATTAATCTTATGGGCGCTCCAGTCGTGATGAATTCTTCGATGATTTCTCTCGTCCTGTCGGTCGACCCACCATCGGTGATGACGATTTCAGCCGGCTTGAGAGTTTGGCTAAGCACATCCTCAAGCAGCCGCCGGATCGAATCCTCTTCATTGAGCGCAGGGATTACGACGCTGATTTCGATTGCCTTCGTTGATGAGGGATTGTCAGAGTGCAACACCGATTCGAGATGCTAGCAGAAAGTTCGCTTCGGTCAGAACCGCGAGGAGCGCGTAAACGACGGCCCGATAAGAATCAGCCAAAGATGGCTGCGGATAAGCACGGATAAGAAACTAAACCAAACAGAGTTGAGGCAACTTCCGAAACCAGATGGTAAGGGTCTTAGCGGCGGCCATCGGTGGCCGGTCAACCTCTGGATAAGGCCGCTAACTTCCCGACGCCATGGCCGGAACCAGATTCTTTTTTAGTTCGCCGGCGATCCAGCGGTAGGTAATCGCCAATCCGTCCTCGAGCGAAACCTGCGGTTCCCATTTGAGCACTTCGCGCAGACGGGTGTTGTCGCTGTTGCGCCCGCGCACTCCCTGCGGCTTCGTCGGGTCGTAGCGCTTGCTGATTCGCTTACCGGCAATTTTCGAGACGATATCTACCAGTTCGTTGATCGAAATCATTCGATCCTGTCCCAGGTTAATCGGTTCGCGATGATTGCTCTGCATCAGTCGATAAATTCCTTCGACGCAATCATCGATGTAGCAGTACGAACGCGTCTGCAATCCGTCACCCCAAACCTCGATCTCGTCGACGTCCTGGGCCAGAGCAATCTTGCGGCAAATCGCCGCCGGTGATTTCTCGCGCCCGCCATCGTAGGTGCCCAACGGGCCAAAGATGTTATGGAAGCGCACGACGCGAGTGTCCAAGCCGAAATCCTCGGTGTAATGACGGCAGACGCGTTCCATGTAAAGTTTTTCCCAACCGTAGCCGTCTTCGGCGTCGGCGGGATAAGCGTCTTCTTCTCGCAAAGGCGTGATGTCAGTCTCGTTCTGTTTGTAGCCGGGATAGATACAGGCGCTCGAGGTGTAGAGATAGCGCTGGACACCGTTCCGCCGCGCCGCTTCGATTGTCTGCAAATTGATCAGCGTGTTGTCGCGAACAATCTCGGCCTTGTGACTCTCGATGAAACCGATGCCGCCCATGTTCGCGGCCAGACCATAGACTCGATCGATGCCTTTGGTAGCCTCGACGCAGTTCTGCATGTTGGTCAAATCCAGCAACGCGAATTCCTGGGCCGCGGTGGCTTCGTATTCAGCCTCTTTGATATCGACGCCGCGTACCCAATAACCGCGGTCGACCAGATATTTTGTTAAATGATGTCCGATGAAACCACCGGCGCCGGTAACTAGTACCCTGACCTGCTCTACCATAATGTCGTTTCTTTTCCTCAGTGAAAAAGGTGATGTTTGCAGGGTAATGTAAGCCGTGTGGCCACGGAAAAGCAAACAACGACTAACAACTGCAACAGGGTAACCTGGGGTCAGGCCTTCGATCCTTGCGATTCTCGCCGAAGCTGAGTTTTTCTCATCTATGGCAAACGCTTTTCTAATGAGTCGCTATAGCCAAATGCGTTGACTGCTGCTTAAATCGCAAAAATCGAAGGCCTGACCCCAACCCCACCAAGTCAGACAGTTTCTTCAAAAGTCATAAGTCACCACAAAGGAGAATGAAATTAATGGAATGCTGTTTTCACTAACCAGTTCGGATGGATTTGTAAAGGGCCGTGGCTAATCAAGCTTGAACTCCTTGCGCCAGTCTGTTTTCTCGACCAGTGCTGGTTGCTCGCTTTTGTCCAGCACGTAATTCTCGAGCACCAGAAAATCCATTTCCGTGCGCATGAAGCAGCGATAGCTGTCCTCAGGCGTGCAGACAATCGGTTCGCCGCGCACGTTGAAACTCGTGTTGACGATCAACGGACAGCCGGTCAATTCTCTAAACGCGTCGATGATCTCCCAGTAGAGCGGATTTGTTTCGCGCCGCACTGTCTGAATGCGGGCCGAGTAATCGACGTGCGTGACGGCGGGAATTTCTGATCGCTTCACGTTGAGCTTATCGATGCCCCAAAGCTTCTCCTCGTCGGGAGTTAACTGGCGTCGATGACGTTCGCTCACATCGGCGACCAAAAGCATGTAAGGACTGTCGTAATCGAGATCGAACCAGTCAGCCACATGCTCGCGCAGGACGCTGGGCGCGAACGGGCGAAAGCTCTCGCGATATTTGATCTTGAGATTCATCACGGATTGCATCGAAGGTGAACGCGGATCGCCGATGATGCTCCGGCCACCGAGCGCACGCGGTCCGAACTCCATCCGCCCCTGATGCAGGCCGACGATTTTTCCCGCAGCGAGCAGCCCGGCAATCGCGCCCGGCAATTCCCCGCGACAATATTTCTTGTACGGAGCGTTCCGCTGCGTCAGAAAATTTTCGATCTCTTCCGGCGTGTTTTGCGGACCGAGATATGAACCTTTCATTCCATCCGCATACGGTGGGAGAGTTGTGGCGAGCGCCTCTTGCGCGTGATTCATGGGCGGGACGCGCTTGCCACTTCTCGCTTGCCACGTGCCCGCTTTTTCTGGACTGATCCGCGCGCGCCCCAAATAGCGATGCCAAATTGCCATAGCGATTCCGACCGCCCCGCCGGCATCGCCCGCGGCGGGTTGAATCCAAATATCTTCGAACGGCCCTTCGCGCAGCAGCCGGCCGTTAGCAACACAGTTCAAAGCGACGCCGCCCGCCATGCACAAACGCTTTATTCCGGTTTCTTTGTGAACGAAGCAGGCCATCTTCAGCATGGCCTCTTCTGTGATGACCTGAATGCTGCGAGCCAGGTCCATTTCGCGCTGAGTAATCTTCGATTCCGGCCGGCGCGGCTTGCCGCCAAACAGTCGATCGAACGCGCTGTTGGTCATGCGCAAACCCTGGGAATAGCTGAAGCATTCGTGATTCATGCGAATGCTGCCGTCGTCGCGAACTTCAGCGAGATGGTCCCTAATCAAGTCTGCGTATTTTGGCTCGCCGTAGGGCGCAAGACCCATGACTTTGTATTCGCCGCTGTTGACTTTGAAGCCGGTGTAGTAGGTGAAAGCGCTGTAGAGCAATCCCAGGCTATCAGGAAAGCGAAGCTCCTTGAGCAGCTCGATTTCGTGGCCGCGCCCCACCCCAATCGAACTGGTCGCCCATTCGCCGACTCCGTCAATGGTCAGGATCGCCGCTTCTTCGAAAGGCGAAGGATAGAAAGCGCTGGCCGCGTGACTCTCGTGATGATCTCCAAACAGGAGTTTCCACTCGAATTTCTTACCGGCTTTTTTGGCCGCGCGTGGGTCCTCAACTCCATTAGCCTGGGCCATCTCAGTGCGGATGACGTCGGGCATCCAGAGCTTTTCTTTCATCCACAGCGGCATCGCTTTTAAGAAAGAAGGAAATCCGGAAGGCGCGTAATCGAGGTAAGTCTCGAGCAGTCGATCGAATTTCAGCAGCGGTTTGTCATAAAAGCCAATGTAATCCAACTCTTCGGCGCTGATGCCGGCTTCGCGTAAACAATACGCGGCGGCATGCACGGGAAAGTTGTAATCGTGCTTGAGACGAGTGAAGCGCTCTTCCTGCGCGGCGGCGACGATTTCACCGTCAACTACCAGGCAAGCCGCGGAATCGTGATAGAAGGCAGATATGCCCAGAATCTTCGACACAGGTTCGGTGGGGACGTTAGCTCGTTGAAAGATTGCTCTTTCGGATAGATAGAAGTTCTTTGGAGAAAT
>DATISD010000650.1:0-4723 GCA_035469005.1 Pyrinomonadaceae bacterium
CCAGGATGCAGAGAGGGACAACGGCCAGACCTGCGCGCTCCGCAGAATGCTAACGTTTAGTGTCCGACCCGGCCGGCAACGGGATCCTGAAACACGCCAAAATCTTCCAGCACGCTTCGCAGGTTCACTTCCTGGCGTTCACGCCGCGCCCGCTCGGCATAAATCACCGAACCCAATTGCTGCGACGCCCGATTGATATCATCGTTGAGAATAACGTACTGAAAATGACGGTATTGCTCAACCTCCGAAGGCGCTCCCCTCATTCGCTTCTCAAGCGCTTCGGCTGAATCCGTTCCGCGAGCCAGGAGTCGTTCGCGCAACAGCTCGAATGAAGGCGGCAGAATGAATATCGATACGACGTCCGTTAACTTTTCGCGAATACTTTCAGCGCCCTGGACGTCAATCTCCAGGATGATGTCGTGACCCGCGGCGCGTTCGCGTTCTACCTGTTTGCAACTAGTGCCGTAGAGGTGGCCGTAAACGTCTGCCCATTCAAGGAACTCGCCCCGTTCAATCATCTTCTCGAACGTGGCGCGCTCGATAAAAAAGTATTCCCGGCCGTCTTCTTCCGCCGGTCGCGGCGCGCGCGTGGTGAACGAAACCGAATAACTGACGTTCGGAACAGTCTTCAAAACGCGATCGATCAGAGTGCCCTTGCCGCCACCCGATGGCGAGCTGACGACGATGAGCATTCCGCGATTCATCTGGTTTCGACTGTCGTCTTTAGAATGCTCATTCGACATTCTGCACTTGTTCACGCAGTTTCTCAACCTCAGCTTTAATAGCCAGTCCTGCGTCTTTGATCGAAACTTCGGTTGATTTTGAGAGAACTGTGTTCGCTTCGCGATTCAGTTCCTGCAACAGGAAATCCAGCCGTTTGCCAATTTCACCCTCGGAATCGATGGCCGCGCGAAATTGCTCTAGATGGCTACGCAGCCGCACCAGCTCTTCGCTGATATCGCTGCGATCGGCGAGGTAGGCGACTTCCTGCGCCAGACGGCCGGCGTCAAGTTCAATCGCCGGTCCACCGCCGCGGTTGACGAGTTCGCCAATGCGCTTCTGCAAACGTTGACGATAAGCGTCGGCCAGACCAGCAGCGGCGTTTTCGATCGCGGGCACTTCAGCTTCAATTTTCGCGACCCGGCCGCGCATCTCTTCGGCAAGGGCGGCGCCTTCACTTTCCCGCATTCTCTCCAAATCATCAAGCGCTTCCCCAACAGCTTGCTCGATGCCGGCGACACTCTCTTCATCCAGGTCGTCGCGCGCGGTTGTCAACGCCCCCGGCAAACGCGTCAGGCTGTTGATGTCGACGTCGCCGGCTAAGTTGAACTCCTTCTGAATTTCGCGCAGGACGTTGATGTATCCGGCGACCAAAGGCCGATTGATTTCGTAAGTTGTCGTGGCGCTGCGCTCGAGGCTGATGTTGAGATCGACTCGACCCCGAGAGAGGCGTGCACCAATCAGCTTGCGCATGTTCATCTCGAGCGAACTTAATTCCTGGTTAAGACGAAGGTGAATGTCCAGGTAGCGATTGTTGACTGTCTTGATCTCAACCGCGACCTTAAAGTCTTCGCCGGCGACTGTGCCTCGCCCAAATCCGGTCATTGATTTCATAATAAGTGTCAATCGTCAGTAGTCAGTTGTCAGTAGTTTGTGTCTTTGTCCGATAGTAGGTGACCTACGCCCAATAGCCTTCGAACAACTGACAACTAACAACTGACAACTAACTGCTGCCCACGGACAATTCCTCTTCCTCATCCGCAAACTGCAGTTCGTACAGTCGTTGATATTGGCCGCCGCGGGCGAGTAACTCCGAATGCGTGCCTCGCTCAGTAATTTGGCCACGCTCCATCACCACGATCAGGTCGGCCTTGCGAATCGTGGATAGTCTATGAGCGATCACGATCGTTGTCCGATTGCGAATCAGGTTTCCGATCGCTCGTTGCACCAGCTGTTCTGATTCGGCATCGAGCGCCGACGTCGCTTCGTCGAGAATCAACACCGGGGCGTCAATCAACAGAGCCCGCGCGATTGCCAGGCGCTGTCGCTGGCCACCTGACAGAAAAATTCCGCGTTCGCCGACAATCGTGTCATAGCCCTGAGGTAATTCGGAAATGAAGTCATGCGCCAGAGCGGCACGCGCCGCATCTTCGAGCTCCTGATCGGTCGCGTCAGGCTTGCCGTACGTAATGTTGTACCGGACTGAGTCATTGAAGAGCACTGTTTCCTGAGTAACCAAAGCGATTTGCCGGCGCAAACCTGCGAAGGTCGCGTCACGAAGGTCGACCCCATCCCAAAGGACCGCCCCGGAACTGGGATCGTGAAACCGCGGCAGCAGTTTCGTCAGGGTCGACTTTCCACCGCCGGACTCGCCTACCAGGGCCACCATTTTCCCGGCCGGCACGTTCAGGCTGACCCCGCGCAGAACGGAGCGCTCTTCCCCCGTGTAACCAAAATGAACGTCACGAAATTCAATCTCTCTTCGCAATGGTCGCAACTCGATCGCGTTTGGTTTTTCTCTGATCTCCGCATGCTCATCCATAACTTCCCAGACGTGTTGCGCCGCGGCCAGTGCCTGTGAAAACGAATTCTGCAAACGCGAAAGCTTTCGCATTGGATCGTAGCTGCGAAACAAGAGAATGAGGAAAAGGACAAATTGAGCGAGGTCCATCCGGCCCAACCTTATTTCGCGCTCACCAAAAAAGAGCAACACGGCAACGAACAGGACTCCAATCAATTCGATTATTGGCGGCGCCATGCCCGAGATGCTCGCCGAACGCAAATTTGCGCGCCGAATTCTTTCGGCCACTTTGGCGAACCTCGTGCGTTCGCGCGCTTCGCCGCGATAGGACTTCACGATATTTTGATTCGCCAAAGCTTCCTGGGCCGTGTCGGTAAGGTGCTTGCTGCCTTCGAAGGATTCGCGCGCCAGCTTGCGCAGTGATCTGCCGAAGCGCATAGTTAATCCGGCGACCGGTGGGGCGATGAGCAACGACCCTAGGGTGAGCCGCCAACTCACATAAAACGACGCCGCCATAAAAGCGATCAGCGTAAATCCCTCACGCAGCACGTCCCGCAGCGTGTGAGTCACCGCTGCTTCGATCGCCGCCGCGCTGGAGATCAAACGCGATACCAGATAATTCGTACGATGTCGCTCAAAGAAGGATGCCGATTGCGAGAGAATATGACTGTACAGCTCCTGACGCAGACTAAGAATCGACGACTGGCCGATGTAGGCCATCCAATAGGTCGAGCAATATTCGGCGATGCCCTTGACTACCGTAAAAACGATCAGGAGCAAGGCAATCATTCGCCAGGCATGAAGCCCCGAGGCGGGGATGAGACGTTGCAGGGCAAAGGGTGTCGGCGTGGGGCGAGCATTCCCATGCGCAAATGCCTGATCGAAAATCGGCACTATCAACGCGCTGGTTGCAGTTTCCAGCACGGCCACGACAATCATTGCTAGGGTGGCAAGAATGAAGGTCCCGGTGTGAGGCAGTAGGTACTTTAGCAGCCGCCGAAGATCGCGCATCTTGAATCGATTCTTCGATCGTTTATCGGGAAGGAACTGAAAGCCCGGCTTACGATTACGAATTGGCAATATACTGAGCGATTATGTTTGACGTCAAGGCTAGCCTCCGACATACTAAACGCGAACCCCTGAGCGCTCTGCTGGTTACATTCGCCGGGTCGGACCGGATCGAGCAGGAAATCTCCGCTCCGTTTTCCGAGCCGAGCACAAGGAAAATTACTGTGGATCCCGAACCGACAATCGCACACGCGAAGAAATTGATGATCGTCGATGACGACGTTGAGATGCGCACATTGCTGGCGGAATATTTTCGCCGACTGGGATTTGAAGTGGCTGAGAAAGAAAACGCTACTCTGGCGCTGCAGGCCGTTACGACCGATCGTTTCGATTGTTTCATCCTGGACGTAGCCATGCCCGAAATGTCCGGGATTGAACTGCTGAAAAAATTACGAGAACGGGGCATCGAAACGCCCACTCTGTTTCTAACTGCTCACGATTTGCTCGACGACAAGGTGGCCGGTTTTGAAGCCGGCGCTGATGACTACCTGGCGAAGCCTTTCAGTCCGCGCGAGCTCGAGTATCGGGTCGAAGCCTTGCTTCGTCGAGGGCAGGGAATCAAGAAGGATGGCGACGAGGATCGGCTGGAGATTGGCGACCTGGTTGTCGACCGGCGCCGGCATGAAGTGTCGCGGGCAGGCGCGAGGATCGATTTGACGCCGCTCGAGTTTCAGATTCTGGATTTGCTCGCGTCCGAGCCGGGACGGGCATGGTCGCGTAATGATCTGCTTGACCGTGTATGGAGCACCGAGTACGAAGGCTACCAGCGGAACATCGATCCACACATTAACCGGTTGCGAAAGAAGTTAGAGGCGGACCCGAAAAACCCGCACTACGTCCTGACGGTTCGCGGAGTCGGCTACAAATTAAACGAGAATCCCTGACAGCTTTCCTCATTGAGCAAGGATCAGTGCGCGATTCGTCATTTATTATTGGTTGACGATGTTCTGCTCAAACCATACGCGCACCTCGTCGTTCGAGATTCAGCCGGATAGGATTCCGCCTCCCCGCCACAAAGCAATACGAGCGTTGATCTTCGTTGGGGACAACGTACGGGTGTGTCCCGCTTCCGCTTACAAGTCGCTCACGACCAGGGCTTTGCCAGCATCGTTTTCGATCGCGTGGTTGACGGGC
>DATISD010000651.1:0-1507 GCA_035469005.1 Pyrinomonadaceae bacterium
TGGAATGATCACTTACCGCGATTGGTTTTCGACCGGCGCGTTCGAAAGCGGTTACATCTCTCCCGATGCGCAAAATCCAAATCTGGTTTTTTCTGTGGGCTGGTACGGTTCGGTTTTGCGTTTAGATCGAACCACGGGACAAATCTCGACCGTGTTCGCGCCCGGCGCAAAGTATCGCTACACATGGGAGACTCCACTGGTTCGTTCGCCGCAGGACGCAAAGACGATGTACATGGGTACACAGTTTGTCATGCGCACGACAGATAACGGTGGCAGCTGGCAGGAGATCAGCCCGGACCTGACCACGCGTAGTCCCTCCGACAGGGCCTTCGGCGTAATTCAAACGATCGCGCCGTCGGCCGCGCAGGCCGGTGAGATTTGGGCTGGCACGAGTACGGCGCTGGTGCAACTCACGCGCGACAATGGCGCCACCTGGAGCAACGTCACTCCCGCGGAGCTGCCAACCAACAGCAACGTGACGCTAATTGAACCGTCAGCAACAAACGCGAACACCGCCTACGTAATTGCGTCAGTGCCGGCTGATTTGCGCCCCTGTATTTATCGCACCCGCGACGGCGGAAAAACGTGGCAGAAAATAGTCGGCGGCTTGCCTATGAACGCAATTGCTCGTGTCGTGCGCGAAGATCCTGAACGGAAAGGACTGCTCTATGGCGGCACCGAAACCGGAGTGTATGTTTCATTCGATTACGGCGATCACTGGCAACCTCTGCAACTGAATCTGCCGACAACTTCGGTGCGCGATCTGAATGTTTATGGAAACGATTTGATCGCAGCGACCTACGGACGTGGACTCTGGATCCTCGATGATATCTCACCGCTCCGGCAAGTCGACGACTTGCGCGCGACGGCTCTGCTTAAGCCGGCAAACGCGATTCGCGCGCGCTGGGACAATCACCCGGACACGCCGCTTTCGAGAGACCTGGCGCACAGCGACAATCCACCAGACGGCACGATTGTTTATTACTACCTGAAGACCTCACCGAGAAACATCTCGCTTGAGATACGCGACGATCACGGCAACGTTGTCAGAACATTCTCCGACAAGGCCGCGCCGCGCGATCCACGCCCGAAGAACGTTCCTGAATACTGGTTCGCGCCACCCGAAGCGCTTTCGACAAAACCTGGATTGAATCGCTTTGTTTGGGATTTGCAGTGGCCGCATCCTGACACGCTGGCTTACAGTTTTCGCGGACGGCCGTTGGATTACATCGAATACACGATGCCGGATCACGCGATCCCCGGCAACACGCCAATGAATCAACCACCCGGGCCACTGGTGGTGCCGGGACGTTACGAACTGGTGCTCACCGTGGACGGACGGGTGTATAAGCAACCGCTGACGGTTACGCTCGATCCGCGCGTGCATGTTTCAGTGGAAGACCTCAAGGCTCAACTCGAGCTCGCCAAATCGATCGATCAGTGGATGAATATGAGCTTCGTTTTTTACAACGCCATCTCAAAGCTGCGAATGACTGCTGAACGTCAA
>DATISD010000652.1:0-5614 GCA_035469005.1 Pyrinomonadaceae bacterium
GAATACGACGAACGATTCATATGAGTCCGCGAAGCGGACGTCAGCATTAGCCTTCAGCGCGCGGAGCGCGCGTCAGCATAAAGCCTGGGGCGCAAGCTCCAGGATCTCAGCCAAAGATCTATTTAAGCCCGCGAAGCGGGCGACAGAGACGATTCCCCAACTGGCGGTCCGAGCACGAGAAAAACAAAACCGAAAATGAGTAATTCTGTTTTCGCGAATGTCTCCGCTGTCGCCCGCTCCGCGGGCTTGATGATTCTTACCAGACCTGCTCCTGGGGTTGCGCTTCGCTCCACCCCAGGCTTTATGCTGCCACACGCTTCGCGGGTTGGGCGGGGCACCATCACGTGACACGGGCAAGACCAAAAGCAGCAGCAGAAACGGAGTCAAGACCAATGACTGGAAAGACCTCGTGCACTCGATGGAAAAAGGTACAAGATTACAAGGCTCGGGGAGCGAGACGTTGAAGCCCGCATGTTGCTTGAGCCTAGTTCTGCCCTAACCCTGACTAATCTCTGCAAAGTTAATTTCTCTTGTTGTAATAGGTGATGGGCGTGGGATGAGACGTCAACGGTCCCCGGAGCGCGCGGGACGCGCGCGCACCGTCATCATTCCCATTCGATTGTGCTCGGCGGTTTCGAGCTGATGTCATAGACGACACGGTTGACGCCTTTGACTTCTGAAACGATGCGTCCTGACACCCGTGCGAGCAGGTCGTGCGGCAGACGGGCCCAATCAGCGGTCATTCCGTCCACGCTGGTTACGGCGCGAATCGCGATCACGCGTTCGTAAGTTCGTTCGTCACCCATGACACCCACAGTTGAAACCGGCAGCAAAACTGCGAACGCCTGCCAGACCGACCCGTATAACTCGGCCTGGCGCAATTCTTCATCGAGTATTCGATCTGCCGCGCGCACGATCCGAAGTCGTTCTTCAGTGACATCGCCGATGATCCGGACTGCCAATCCCGGACCTGGGAATGGATGACGGTTGAGGATTTCCTCAGGCACGCCCAATTCGCGACCGATAACGCGCACTTCATCCTTGAACAGCTCGCGCAGCGGCTCGATCAATTTCAGATTCATCTTTTCCGGCAGGCCGCCAACGTTGTGATGACTCTTGATGGTCACGGACGGACCGCGCACCGATACTGACTCGATGACGTCCGGGTAGAGTGTTCCCTGGACCAGGAACTTAACATCGCCGATTCGCTTCGCTTCCTCCTCAAAGACTTCAATAAAGGCGGCGCCGATAATCTTCCGCTTGGCTTCCGGATCGACGACGCCCTTCAGCGAGCCCAGAAATCGCCCGGTGGCGTCGACCCCGCGGATGTTCAGCTCGACTGATTGTTTCAGCAGCGCGAGAGTCGATTCGAATTCGCCTTCGCGCAGGACGCCGTTGTTGATGAAAAGGCATGTCTGCCGATTCCCGATTGCCCGGTGAACCAGGGCCGCCGCGACCGAAGAGTCGACGCCGCCCGAAAGACCGCAAATCACATGATCGTTTTCGCCGACAGTCGCCTGGATCTGAGCAACCTGTTCGTCGATGGCCGCAGCCGGACTCCAATCTCCTGCGCATTCGCAAATCTCAAATAAAAAGTTCCGCAGAATCTGGGCGCCCAGGGGCGTATGCGCAACTTCCGGATGAAATTGAACGCCGAAGATTTTGCGGGCCGGATTCTCGAATGCGTTCACCGCATCGTTTGTCATCGCGGTGACGTGAAACCCCCCGGGCAATTTCGTCACATGGTCGCCGTGACTGAGCCACACGTCCATCTCGCGCGGCAAACCGGCGAACAGTGGGGTCTCTCCATTAACGACTGTGAGCCGCGCATAACCGTATTCACGACTGGAGGACGGTTGGACTTCACCGCCCAACTGGTGGGCCATCAACTGCAGGCCATAGCAGATTCCCAGTACCGGGCTGTTTGATTCGTCAACCAGATCCTTCTCCGATCGCGGCGCATTCTCGTCGTAAACCGAGGACGGCCCTCCGGACAAAATCAGCCCTTTCGGCTGACGTGCTTTGATTTCGCTGACCGGGGTATTGAAGGGAAGAATTTCGCAGTAAACGCCCGCTTCGCGAATACGCCGGGCAATCAACTGAGTGTACTGAGAACCAAAGTCGAGTATGATTATTCTTTCGTGACTATTGGGCTGCAAAAAAGGAAAACCTCCACGTCAAACTAAGCGTCAAAAGAAGAGAGTCGATTTGAAGAACTCTGGATTATAGAATCGAGAATTCAAAAGCAGCAAAGCCCCTTTAGTCAATTAGAAGAACGAGTTTTGATCAAAACGAACTTTCCAGCCTCACTTAAAATTCTCAGGCCTTTTCTTGCGCGCCTCGTTTATTGCTTTTTGGCGTTGGTTGTGACGACCTCATCGGCGGCGCTGAAAGACAAAGGGCCGGCGCTCAAGAAAGACGATGGGCCGGCCCTGTCGCAACCTTTGACGATTGCCTGGCGCTATCACACTGACCAGACGACGGATTTGACGCCCGCCGCCGACGCGGAATCAGTTTTCTTTCCTTTGAGTAGCGGCGTGCTCCTGGCTCTGAATACGGCCGACGGCAAGTTGCAATGGAAAGCAGAAGTAGGCGGGGATTTCTCCGCAGCACTTGTCGCTGACGAGCGAAGTGTCTACGCCGCCACCGGCTACACCGAACCTGTGCAAAAGCACACTCACGGAACATTGCGGGCTCTCAGCAAATCAACCGGGCTGACCTGGTGGATGCGAACTTTGCCCGCGCCAATTTCGGGTAGCTTGATCGCGGACAGTGTCGCCCTTTTCGGCGGCAGCGTTGACGGACACGTCTACTCAATAAGTAAACAAACAGGCCAGGTGATTTGGAGTAATCAGTACGCTGAAGAATTTTCAGGTCATCCTCAGGTGGTCGGTAATCGAGTTTATTTCGGTAGCAATGCCGGAGTGATTCGCGCGCTCGATGCAAGGACGGGCCAGTTGGTCTGGGAATACAAGACGCGGGGTCCCATTCAGGGGGCCATTGCAGTTAAGGACAATATGGCTTACTTCGGCTCGGGAGATGGAAACGTTTACGCCTTTGACGAGATCCGCTCCAAAGTGCGCTGGCAGCGCCGGACGGGAGCGGCCGTCCAGGCGATCGCGTTAGTCGGAAACGGCGTCCTGGCTTCCTCGCTCGATAACTTCGCCTATCTGTTGTCGCTCAACAAGGGGGCGCTCATCTGGCGTCAACAACTTCCCGGCCGAATTTCATCTCGGCCAATAACGGCCACCGACGGTGCGTTGTTCACGCCATTTTCCACCGACACGGCCATCGTGCTGAATCTCCGCGATGGGAAACCGGCGAATACGCTGTCGCTCGGCGAAGAAAACAGCAGCGCGGCAGCACCCATTTCGGTGAACCGTCTGGTGCTGATCACCACGCCGCACGCTCTACTCGCTTTCGCGGCTCCAAATTCCAAATAAGGTATTTCGCAGAGATGGACTTTCGCGAAGCGTCAGATTTCGCGCATTTCGGCAGGTTGCTTATCGGGAGGGCGACGGCCTAAGGCGGCCAGCCCGCGCCATAACAATCCATGAACGATATAAGCTACAACCAGGATCAACAGCACCCATTGGGAATACAGATAGATCATACAGACCAGGCCGATGATGCCGATCAGTAGACGGGCGTCTCTGCGACCCGTGCCGACGGATTTGAAACTGGTGAAGCGTAGCGTGCTAACCATTAACAACCCGAGAAAGGCCATCAGCACCATCAACACAATCGCAAATGCTTCCGCACGATGAGGAGCGTACTTCAACGGGGTCGGCGAAAAATGGACGATTGCGGCAACTAAACATCCGGCCACCGGAATCGGCAAACCGACGAAGCTCTTCTTATCGACCTTTGGCGTTCCTTCTGCCAGGGGCCTCGGCCGCGATGCTTGCACGTTAAATCTAGCCAGCCGGAATCCGCCGCAGATCACGAACATGAACGAAACGAACCAGGCGAGTTGCCGCACATTCGTCCAATCCTGGAGGGTCGTACCGTATCCCCAGACGTAGGCGAGTATCGCCGGCGCTAATCCAAAGGACACAATGTCGGCCAGCGAATCCAGTTGAATGCCGATTTCCGTCGTGCTGCGCGTCATCCGCGCGATGCGGCCGTCGAGCATATCGCAGACGAAAGCCCAGCCAATCGCAATCGCTGCATGATCGAGCCGATCGGCGGCGTCTTTCATTTGTTGTGCTCCGCCGATACCGATCAGGCGAAATGCGCTCATCGTCGCCATCAACGAATAGAAGCCGGCGAGAATATTCATCGCCGTGAAAAACGACGGCACGAGGTAGACGCCCTTCTTCAGGCCTTTGTGACCTGAAGGCGCCGGCGCCGGACCCAGGCGCATTCCCGGTTGGAATCGTTGCACGCTCAACTCTTGAGTTTTCCGATTATGGTTTCGCCGCCGCGCACATGCATCCCCATCTGAACGACGATGTCGACTTCTGGCGGCATCAACAAATCCGTTCGTGAGCCGAACTTTATCATCCCAAAAAGCTCGCCACATTCTACTCTCTCGCCCCTCCGCTTCCAACAAACAATGCGACGGGCGAGCACCCCGGCGATTTGCGTACACGTAACCACCATTTGATCGCCTTTGATTGTCAGTCGGTTTTGTTCGTTCAAATCGCGAGATTCTTCCTTCGTGGCCATCAAGAACCTTCCCTTTTTATAGGCAATTTCCACGATTTCGCCGGCGATTGGAGCACGATTGACGTGGACGTCGAAGGGGGAGAGAAAAATACTGACGAGCGATTCCCGGTTTTTATCGTCGGCCGGCCTGACCAGGGTGACGCGGCCGTCCGCAGGCGCCACCACGATGCCCGGGGTCGAAGGAATTGACCGCCGCGGGTTGCGAAAGAAATACGCCATAAAGCCTGCGATTAAAAGCAGAGGGATTGCGGCCCACCAAAATCCGAAGACGAAAGGGATAATCGCCAAAACGATCGGAACAACTACGAATGGGATTCCGTCACGAACCATTGTGATGCGATAACCAACTTCGCGGCTTCGCCGCCTGATGTGCGGAAAGGCTGTGCCTTTCCGGATCGAACGTTGTTCTTGATTGGGCTCCGCCCTAAAATTTTGGCGTCGCAGCCGCCACTAAGAATTGAACAGCCCGCTCGGAAGGCCAAAGGTCTTCCGCACATCAGAGCGGCGGAGCCGCCGTTTGCGCTAACAACAAAACGGGGCGCAACAGTTTTGCCTGTCGGCCCCGTTTCAACATGATATTAAAAGCAACCCTGCGCCGCAAACCGGTCGCGGCTCGCAAAACTTAGTGCTCGGTCGCTGCGAGTTTTTCGGCCTGGAGCATTAATGAGTACATCTGGTCTTTCAAAACAAGCTTCTTCTTCTTCAAGGTGACCTCTTCCAACTGTTCTTCGTCGCTCGGATATGTAAGTGCGGACAACTCGCTCAATCGTTGTTCGTAACGTCCGTGTTCGCGAGCCATCTCCCTGAACTCGGGATTGCTCGCCATCAACTCCTCTTTGAGGCTGTCCGCCTTCGACATTTCCATATCTGTATTCTCCTCTCGATTGGTTGGGTTGGAAAGAAAGTGCTTGCGGATGAGAATTGCCTGGGGCAGTTCAACATG
>DATISD010000653.1:0-5359 GCA_035469005.1 Pyrinomonadaceae bacterium
AAAAACTATGTGAGCTTCTACTTAATGTCGGTTTACGCATCGCCGGATTTGTTGAAGACGATGTCCCCCGAATTGAAGCGGCGAATGCAAGGTAAGTCCTGCTTCAATTTCAAAGAAGTGGACCGTAAGCTTTTTGGCGAACTGAAAACCCTAACCAAGGCCGGAGCAGCACGATTCAGCGACGGTAAGTTCATTGAAGCGTTGCGGAAAATGCAGGATCGGCGGGCAACTTAACCGTGAACGCGGTGCCTTTGTTCTGGCTGCTTTCGACGGTGACCGTTCCACCGTGAGCCTTAACAATCCAGTGCACAATCGAAAGGCCGAGGCCGGCGCCTCCTAACGCGCGAGAACGAGCTTTATCGACACGATAGAAACGATCGAAAACATGCGGCTGATCCTTTTCGGGAATGCCGATTCCCGTGTCACGCACTACGACGAGTGCGTCACCGTTGCGCGCTGTCAACTCAACGGATATTTCTCCGCCTTCAGGCGTGTACTTCACCGCGTTATCAAGCAGATTCAAAACCATTCGTTTCAGCAGATCTTCATCGCCCGTTAGTATCATTGGCTGCGCCTCGCTCAGCTTCAGCTCTAAATTCTTACGCGCCGCCAGAACCTGTGCCGCACGCACACAGTCTCTGACCGTTTGATTCAAGTCAACGCGCTCTTTGACGATCGCCGGCAGGTCGAGTGGCTGCCGAGCGAGAATGAACAGGTCTTCGACGATCCGCGAAAGGCGCTCCGCCTCATCCTTAATCAAGATCAACGACTGCCGGTAATCATCGGGACTGCGCTGTTGTCCCAGCGCCACGTCAGTCTCGCCGCGCAGGATTGCCAGCGGCGTGCGCAGCTCATGCGATGCATCAGCCACAAATCGCTGCTGCTCTTTGAACGAAGATTCGAGGCGCTCCAGTAACTCGTTAATAGTCGTGCCCAGCCGGCCGAGTTCATCGCGCGGGTTCACTACATCAAGCCGCGAGGAAAGGTTTACCGCGGTAATGTGTTTCGTCTGACGGTTCATTAAAGCAATCGGCGAAAGAGTCTTAAGCGCCAGAAAATAACCGCCCACTGAGGCCAAAAGCAGAATCAGCGGCCCGCCGGCAAGGAAGCTGCGCCGCAGACGTCGGAGACCTTCATCAATCACGCTCAATGGTTCGGCGACGGCCGCAAAACCAAGTTGCCGGGTTGGCGATAGCGGCACCACCGCCACTCGCAGATTGTTAACGACGGTGAAGCTAATGCCACGGGTGCGAGCACCAATCTGGGTTTGACCCGGAATCGGCAAAAGATGGTTATTGAGATTACTGGACCAGGCCACCACATTTCCCGCCGGGTCGGTGACTTCCACGTAACGGTTCGGAAATACCATCTCGGCGAGCACAACTTCATTTGCCTTGGGTATCGACTGCTCCTCTTCCAGTTCCTGCATGTAAGCGCTGGCTACGGTCTGCGCGGTTGAGCGCAGCGATTCGTCCTGCCGCTCATAAAAGATTCGCGAGGCTGCGTAGTAAACGAGAAACGCAAATACGACCAGCGACAACGCAAGTACGCCTGCGTACCAGAGAGTTAATCGAGTGCGAACAGAATCAAACATAAGTGCCGTCAGCGTCTACGTTTCAGTAACGCGAAGTTTGAACTCTGAACCAGTTCCGAGACTCAAAAACTCCACGACAACGCCACGCCGTATTCCCGCGCGTGCCGATTGTAGTTAGGCGCAATCGTAGGCCATCGTCTCGATGACGTGAACGCTTCTTCTTCCTCGACCCCGCCCGCATCCGTCGCTTTGCGATGATGAGTGCGATAAACATACCGGCCAATTCCGTAGCCCATGGCGCTGCCGATCAACACGTCTGAAAGATAGTGGTTACGGCCGGTGAACCGGGACACACTAACGGCGCTGGCAATTCCGTAAGCCGCGATTTGCACGGCGACGTGATCGTGATACTCGTTGGCGATAATGGTCGCCAGCGTCCAGGCCTGGATACTGTGACCCGAAGGGAACGAAGATCCGCCGTCAAAAAAATCACTGCGACTCTGGCCGCCAGTGGGTCGGGTGCGCTGAGTAATTGCCTTGATCGACGTCGCTACGATGGCGCTGTCAATCAACGCTTCAGCGCCCAGCACTGCGGTCTCGCGAGCGCGGTAATTGTGTTTGGCCCGGCCGAAAATATAGAAGGCTGCGGCCACGGCACCCACCCCATAAGCCGAGCCGGCGTAACTCACCACCCGGCTGGCATTCAATAGCTTGTCAGATTCGGCAATCTCGTCGCCGGTTTGTTGGTCGGTGGCGATCAGAGCGGCGGTGCCTACTCCCAAAGGCACCAGCCAGCCCGCGTCATGCGCGTGCAAATGTAACGGCGATGTCCAGATTGCTTTCTGATCGCGCAGGATATTCTTGAAGAATTCGCTTTCGAGCGTCGGCGCTTTCGCCGCCGGCGAGACGCTTGGCGAAGGCGTCGGCAAAGGTGTCTGAGCCTGCACGCTGAAGGCTGCGGCGACCAGCGTGGCCACGAGGAGGATCTGCAAGAGGCAAATCGATTTTCTGTTACTTAGCATGTGACCTCCGAATATTATTTCATTTACGCTTGTTACTTACTGACCACCAGCACCACAAACGAGCCCGGCTTGATGCTGCGCTGAGGGCGTCCGCCCGGAGTTGCCGCCGGCGTTTCGACGTACTCAGCCGCCGGCAGGAATATTTTTTTGGTGTTGGGATCGAAGGCCATTGTCCGGGCGCTCGGTTGAGTTTTAATTGGGCCAACGTCTTCGTACTCATCAGCGGATTTCTCATGAAAGACACTTAGCACGCCTTCGCTGCACGAGAAGAAGACCAGCCTCGCTTGCGGATCGAAACCGGCATAGTCAACGCCGCGGCCGATGGGCATGCTGGTAATTACCTTTCCAGACACGGCATCCATGACGACCATCTTGGGCTCGTTGCGACAGCCAATGAACAGTCGCTTGGTTTTCGCGTCGTAAGCGAGCCCGGTTGGCGTTTTCGCCACGCCAATCGGAAACCGCTTTTTGACCTCGAGCGATTTAGGATCGAAGACCAGCACTTCATTCGTATCTTCGACGTTAACGTATACGAGACCGTCAGAGATGACTGCCGATTCGCCGTCGCCTTCGGCTTTCACCGTCCCAATCACCTGCCCGGTTTTGGCGTCAATGGCGGTGATGTCGTGCGAGCCATGATTATTCGTGAAGACCCGCTTTGTTTCAGGATCGTAATAGATTCCGTCCGGCCCTTTTCCGACATCGATCTTGTTAACGAGTTGAAGCGTCGCCGGGTCAAACATTGAAACCTTGTTTTCGCGTCCATTGCTGGTGAATCCATGTTTGAATTCCGGGGCAATTGCAATCCCATGAACGCCGGGAGTATCGGCGATGGTTCCGATCAATTTGCCGTTGTCAGCGTCAACTACGTCCACCTGCGTGCCATGCGAGAGATACAGCCGGCGCGCCGCACTGTCGATCGTTATGTAATCAAAGCCGCCGTTACCGGGAACCGGATAACGCGTTTCGACTTTGTATCCCGTTCCGCCTTGAGACAACGCGATCACGCATGTCAAAGCCAGCGCGGCGCTTTTTAAGCTAATCATGACGTTTCCTTTCTGAAGTTCGTTTTCTGGCTACACAGTCAGTACCCGGAGCGATAGCGACGGGGTGCAGCCATCGGTCACCCGGTCGCTATCGCTCCCGGTACCGACCTCGTCGCTCAAACTCACTCGTTCTTTCGGCCAGGCTCGTTTCGTAACATCGCGTAAACCGTGGGCGTCACGATTAATGACAGAAGCAGGGCCATCGTCAACCCGCCGATTACCGCAATCGCTAAAGGTTGCAACAACTCTGATCCGGCCCCGAAGGCTAAAGCCAGCGGCAACATGCCCAGCATTGCCGCCAGCGACGTCATCAGCACGGGGCGGAAGCGCCGCCGGCCCGATCGCAGTAACGCCTCCCGCAACGTGTCGCCCGCTGCCAGATGATCCTCGACGGCATCGAGCATCAGGATGCCGTTCTTGGCGACGATGCCGACGATCATGATCATGCCCATCAACGAAACCACGTTGAGCGTCATTCCGGTCACGAACAGCGCCAATAATACTCCTGCCAGCGCCAGCACCGCGCCAGTGACGATCGCGATAGGATGCGCGAAGGATCGAAATTCAACCAACAAGGTAATAAAGACCAGCATCACGGCAAGCACAAGTGAAATCATCAACTCGCGAAAACTCGATTGTTGCTCCTGATAAAGTCCGCCGTACTCGACCGTCATACCTGGGGGCAGTTTCACCTCCTTTTTCAATTGGTTCCGGATCTCGCTGATGGCGGTGCCGAGATCTTTACCTTCCAGCCGGCCGGTGACGGCGACAGTTTGCCGCAAATTCTCGCGTTCAATTTCAGTTTGACCTTTCTCGTATTCGACGTCGGCGACCTGATCGATGCGAAACAATTGGCCGGAAGAAGATCGAACCTGTAACGCTTTCACTTTGTCGAGCGACGTGCGCACGTCTGCGGGAAAGATCACGCGCACTTTGATCAGACGATCCTGTTGCAGGATGAAAGAAGCCTCGTCGCCGGTCATGGCGGCTGCCGCAGTCTTAGCTACATCGTCGGCAGTCACGCCAAAGCGCGAAGCTCTCAACGGATCGATTCTGAAAGTAATTGCCGGGCCGCTTACGACTACTCCGTTTTTCGTATCAACCACGCCGGCAATTTTCTTGATCGCAGTTTCAACTTCATCCGCTTTGCTTTCCAGCGCCGCCGCATCCTCGCTGAACAATTTGATTTCAATTGGTTCCGGCGCCCCTTGCAGATCGCCGATCACGTCGGGCACGATGCCCACAAATTCAATTTCGAGAGCCGGTTCAGCCTCGGCGATTTGTTCGCGCAGATCGGAAATGACTTCTTCTGTCGCTCTTTTGTGTCCCGACTTCAGTTTGACGGCATAGTCGCCCCGATTTGGCTCGGTCACAAATAATCCCAACTCCAGACCAGTTCGCCGCGAATAGCTTTCTATTTCCGGCGTCTTCATCAACATCTCTTCGACGTGGTGCAACATGCGATCGGTTTCCGCGAGTGACGCGCCAGGCGGCGCCCAATAGTCGAGCACAAAGGCACTCTCATCGAATTCCGGCAGGAACTCAGAACCCAGCGAGCGGTAAAGCAGGTAGGAACCAAGCAGCACAGCTATAACAACGACGCCTACAATCCAGCGACGGTCGAGTGCGTGAGACAGGACCCATTCGTAACGGGTGATGATCGCGTGCAGGATGCGCCCCGACTCGGCTTCCGTTTCAAGCTCGGAGGAAGTCGGCTCGTGATCGGGCGCGCTTTCGCCCGGGTCGCGATGTTTTGC
>DATISD010000654.1:0-7601 GCA_035469005.1 Pyrinomonadaceae bacterium
TCTTTCGGTTGAGCAAGCGGTAACCCTGGCGCTCGAGAATGCCGCGACATTGCGCCTGGCGCAGTTCGATGAGTTGAGCGCAGAGCAGGATGTTAAGCAGGCCCGCGCCGCAATGTTGCCTCAGTTCAGCATGCCTTTGACTTACTGGGGCACCACGCCATCGACCGTGCGCGCACCCGATGAGCCATTGACGTTCAGCTTCGTTTCGGCGAGCGCAATCAACGAAAGTATTGGCGCGCTCAGTACCACTGGAACGATAGACGTCGCCGGCAAATTGCGCGCGGGCCTGCGCCGCGCTCGAGCATTGTTGGTCGCGGCGCACGCCGGCACACTGGCCGCGCGTAGGGGTCTGGCGCTGGAAACAATCGATGCCTACTACGGTCTGGTGCTCGCCCGACAGAAGCGCCGCCTGGCCGATGAGACACTTGCGCTGGCGGCAAACTTTGTAGCCGTCACAGAGGAACAGTTAAAGCTGGGCCTGGCGGCAGAGAGTGACGTCTTGCGCGCGCGTTCAGCCGCGCATTCTCGCCGTGATGAATTGAGCCAGACGCAACTGGCCGAGTCGGCAGCAATGAGTCAGTTGCGCGTGCTAACCGGCATTGATTATAAAACGCACATCGCCGTGGTGAGGCTTACGGAAAACGTTCCCCAAATCGGCGACTTTCTCTCTTATCACGAAGACCTGGTACTGACTCGGCCGGAGCTGACCCAACTGGACGCGCAGCGGCGAGCCGCGTTCGAGGATGCGAGCGCCGCTCGGCGAGAGTTGCGGCCACAGTTGACTTATACGCTCAACGGAGGCTTCGACGCGGCGAATTTCAAGCCGCTCGGCCGCTACTCCGGCGGGGCTGCGATAGTTACTCTAAATATTCCGATCTTCAACTTTGGTGCGAGCAAGAGCCGGGAAACGCAGGCCCTGCTGCGAGCCAAGTCGCTCGACGCTCAGCGTGACGTGGCAGTGCGCGGACTGAAACAGGAATTTTATGCAGCGCGGGCCGGCGCTCTCTCGGCGCTGGATCGAATCAAAGAGGCGGACCAGGCTGCGTTGGCAGCTCAGGAGAATTTGAGCCTGGTTTATGCAGGTTACCGCGAGCAGAAGGCTACGCTCCTGGAAGTGATCGACGCCCAATCAAACTTTTCATCGACGCGCAACGAGTTCTATCAGGCAATTGCCGACTATCATTCGGCCCGGGCACGCCTGGAAGTTGATCCCACCGAGATGTTCCGTCGCGTAAACCCGCCGGCCGTGGTTGGGACTAAGCCCGCGGCTTGCGCACTGACACGGGATCAGGCGCCGGATATTGGTGGATTGCGGCTGGGAATGACTTTGGCCCAGGTGAAAACGCTGATCTCATCTGTCTCGCTCAACTCGGTCAACGAGGATGGCGTGTCGCAAGCTGAAGTCAAATCGTCTGCCATAAATCAGATGCCTACGTCTTCATTTTTTGAAGGCGCCGAGCGCATTAACCTGGAATTCGTCGATGGAAAATTGTCATTCGTACGCGTAGCCTATCCGCCGACCAACAAGTGGTCGAGCAAGGATGAATTCCTTTCGACCCTGGCACCAAAGTTTCAGCTCCGCGGTCAGTGGGAACCGTTTTACGATTGGCAGACTAAAGATGCTCGTGACGCACAGGATTTGAGGGATCTGGCGATCGAATGCGAAGGCTTTCGGCTCAGCGCCGGCATCGGCATAGAGGGGTTGGGAGGCGATCAGACCCCGCATTACGAACTGGACGACATGGTGGCCGCGCGTCTGGTCAAAGAGCGGAAAGCGGAACGCAGCCGCCGCGAGCAGCCGAAACCAAAGCAATAATTCAGGTACGACGGGTAGTTTTCGAAGGCATCTCGGCTCGGCGTCCTCACACGCGAGTATTACGCGGAAGGTTGCGGGTGGCGTTATTATCTTGAGCCTGTAATCGTATCGGACTATGCTTGCGCCCGTCCATGCTGGAACAACTTGTCGAGTCCTGGCAGATCAATCATCGCGTGACACTTAAGTTGCTCAACGCGCTCTCGGACGAGGCTCTGCACGCGACTCTGTCGACGCGCGGAGGACGCGATGTCGCGCGCCAGCTCGCGCACGTGCATGAAGTGCGTCTGACTTTCGCGGAGATTACTTCGAAGACGAATCGCCTGGTGAAGCTGCCGCACTTCGCCAGGGGTGAAACACCAACGAAAAAGGAGCTGCAAAAAGCTCTGGACGCGTCGGCCATGGCAGTCGAAACGACGATCCGCGAGTCGTTCGCCAACGGCGGCAAGACTCCCGGGTTCAAGCGCGGGCTGATGCCGTTGGTTGGTTATCTAATCGCTCATGAATCGCACCATCGCGGCAGCATTCTTTTGACGCTAAAACAAACAGGTTACAAGCTCTCCGATGAATTGCGTTGGGGATTGTGGGATTGGGCACATATTTAGATCGTGCAGTATGGAGTGCGGGCGGCTTGACGCCGCTTTGATCTTCCTCCTCTGGGAGAGAGGGTCGGGTGAGGGTTTAAAACGCCGCCAGGGCCTCTCCTATCCCTCTCCCAGTGAGAGGGAATTGTCATAACTTCAACATCGACAAGGTAGACATCTCTGACGATTACTAAAAAGCGGCGTCCAGCCGCCGCACTCCAAATTTGTTCCGAGGAGAATCTATGTACAAAAGAAGCCTTCTGCGACTACTGATAATCACTCTAATTGCAGCGGCCGCACTATCCGCCCAGACTCCAAAGCGCCCCCTCAAACTCGACGACCTGGCGCGCTTTCGCAACGTTGGTGATCCCCAGGTCTCGCCTGACGGCCAATGGGTCGCTTATACCGTCTCAATCATTGACGCGAAGGAAGACAAGAGCAACACGCACATCTGGATGGTCGGCTGCGACGGCCGAAACGATCGCCAGATAACATTCAGCAACGACAGCGAGAGTTTGCCGCGCTGGAGTCCTGACGGGAAGTTTCTGGCCTTCACTTCCTCACGTTCCTCCGGAAAGCCAGGCGTCAGAGGCAGTCAGGTTTGGCTGCTGGATCGCAGCGGTGGCGAAGCGTATCAACTAACTGAGTTGAAAGGTCGCTTGCAGGGATACGAGTGGTCGCCGGACTCGAAGCGGCTGGCACTGTTGATTGGTGATCCGGATCCCGACGCGCCTGACCCGAGCGCGACGCCAACGCCCGGCACGCCTCCAAAACCGCCAAAGCCAATCGTCATCGATCGCTATCGTTACAAGCAGGATGTGCAGGGTTATTTATTATCAGGGCGACATACCTACATTAATCTCTACGACATAGGAAGCAAGAAACTCGATCGTTTGACGAAGAGCAAGTGGGATGAATCTTCGCCGTCGTGGTCGCCGGATGGAACCCGAATCGCGTTCATGAGCAATCACTCTGACGATCCCGATCGCGATCCGGCAGCGCAATTGTTCGTCGCCAATGCTCAACCGGGTGTGATTGAAAAACAGCTCACGACGCCGGAGAATCGCGCTAGTCGCGCGCGGCCAGAGTGGAGTCCCGACGGAAAATGGATCGTGTTCCTTGAAGGCGACGAGAAGAGATACGGCGCTTACAACATGGAACATCTCACGATCGTTGCCGCCGATGGTTCCACGCCGCCACAGCGGGTTCGGTCGAGCGAGGCTCTCGACCGCGGCGTTTCACAACCCCGGTGGGGCGACGATGGCAAGAATATTTACGCCATCGTGAGCGACGACATGTCCGCCTACGGCGCGCGCATTCCGGTCGGCGCGGGAAGTGCCGTTCCGATCACGGATAAGCCCATCGTTTTAGGACAGCGTCATAGCGCGGGATCGTGCGCGGTGGTGATCTCGGGCGACGATAACCATCCCAACGAGGTTTATTCCGCCAGTGTCGTCGGCAGCAAACTGAAGTTCAAACAGCTCACTCATCAGAACGACGCACTTATGGCCGAACTTCAGATTGGTCATACTGAAGAAGTTAATTTCAAGAGCAAAGATGGAACGGAAATTCATGGCTTGCTCACTTATCCCGTCGGTTATGTGAAGGGGACGAAGGTGCCTTTGCTTTTGCGCATTCACGGTGGACCGAACGGACAGGATCAGCATTCCTTCGCGATCGAGCGACAGGTCTTCGCGGCGAATGGATACGCAGTGTTGGCCGTGAATTATCGCGGCAGCTCGGGCCGGGGCCAGAAATATTCACGCTCGATCTTCGCGGACTGGGGTCATTACGAAGTTGAAGATCTGCTCGCCGGTGTCGATCACGTCATCGCCATGGGCGTGGCCGATCCTGACCGCTTGGGTGTTGGCGGTTGGAGCTATGGTGGAATCCTCACTGATTACATCATCGCTAGCGATACGCGCTTCAAAGGTGCCACCAGCGGCGCCGGCACCGCCTTCACCGTCGCCTTTTACGGCACCGATCAGTACATCATTCAATACGATTACGAGATTGGGCCGCCGTGGAATCCGAAAGCCTGGGAGACCTATGTCAAGATTTCATATCCTTTCCTGCACGCTGATCGCATCAAGACGCCGACACTGTTCCTCGGCGGCGAGCGCGACTTCAACGTGCCGGTGCAGGGCGGTCAGCAAATGTACCAGGCGCTCCGCAGTCTCGGTGTCGAAACTCAGCTCGTGATCTATCCCAACGAGTTTCACGGCATCACGCGGCCGAGCTATGTGCGCGATCGTTACGAAAGGTATCTTGCGTGGTACGACAAGCACGTGAAGAGCCCACAACCGTCGAAAAACGTGACGGAGGGTGAAAGGCAATAGAAGATTGCCGCGTAGTATGCTCCTGTCGAGAGTTATCAGGATTTGCTGAATGCGCTCACCGCAGAATTCACCTACGCTTTTGGAGGCTGCACAATCATTCGGGGACTCGATGGGAGTTATCTTTCATTCTGACTTGAAGAATTTGACGCGGGCACTCCGAAAATGAGATTTCGAATCGCTTATGTCATCGTCGTCATTTTGCTGTCCATGTCGTTCAACGTCGTGCGAGGCCAAACCACTTCGCTCTCTGGCGACTGGACCGGCGGATCCATCTGCTTCGGTAACAACCCGAGCTGTCACGACGAAAAGGTCGTCTATCACATCTCGGTCGATCCTTCTGACTCGACGAAGGCAAAAATTGCGGCTGACAAAATCGTTGACGGCAAACTGGAATGGATGGGCGATATCTATTTGAAATATGACGCCGCGAAGCAGACGCTAACCGGCGACCTGCAAAATTCGCGCTATCGCGCCTTGTGGGAGTTCATTGTCAAAAGAAACACGATCGAAGGCGGACTCTATATCCTTCCTGATAGGGCGATGGGCCGAAAAATACGAGTTCAGAAAAACGAATCGATATCAAAGGAATCGTCAATGACTCAGCGCGTTACCGGGACTTTCGAAGTGAAAATCACGCCGCAGGACGATAAGTCAGATGACAAAACGCTCGGCCGCATGACGATCGACAAGCAGTGGCATGGCGACATGGAAGGTACAAGCAAAGGTCAGATGCTGACGGGCGGAGACGTCAGCAAAGGCTCGGCCGGTTATGTTGCGATGGAAAAGTTCAGCGGAACGGTCAAGGGGCGCAAGGGGACTTTCATCCTTCAGCACAGCGCGACGATGATTAAAGGCGAGGGACAGCTAACAATAACGGTTGTGCCGGATTCGGGAACGGACGGACTAGCCGGCATCAGCGGGAAGCTAACCATTAAGATCGAAAATGGAAAGCACTTCTACGACTTCGAGTACAGTCTCAAATAACGTCTTGAACCAATGAACCGTAGCACTTCGGCATTGCTGTTTGTTCTGATGGCAATTCTGTTTTCGTCTTGTCAGAGGCAGAACAATCACACGAAATCTGCATCACCCACACCCAATACTGTGACGGTCCCCGGTCCGCCGGGATTTCATTCACCAGTAATGAACAAGCCTTACCCCGGAACGGGTGTGGTCGCGACGATCAATCGGAGCGAGGGTTGGATCGAAATCAATCACGAAGAGATCAAAGGATTGATGCCGGCAATGCAGATGGAATTTAACGTTAAGGACAAGACACTGCTGGATAAGGTAAACGTCGGCGACCGTGTCGATTTCACGATCGTGGAAACTGAAAAGGGAGAATACCTCACCGAACTGAAAAGACTTTCTGCTCCCTGATCCAGTGAGGGCAGCTCCGTCGAGTTCGAAACCAGGATTGCTCAAGAGACAAACTTGAATACGCATTCTGTGTTTAGCGACTGAGGGTTTCTGCGAGTGAAACCTGTGAACGCCGTTGCAAGGGTTAGGAAACTCGCAATATGATGCGCCTGCGGAACGCTTTAACTTAAAGAGGTTCAAAACATGAGTCGTCCATTGGAATCTGAATACGCACCGTACTACCAGGGTTACGTCAATCAGGTGAGCGAAGCAGAAATCCTGCCGGTGCTGCGCTCACAAATGGATGATCTGGACGTCCTGCTGGATCGAGTGACACCAGAGAAGGAGACGTACGCTTATGCCGAGGGCAAATGGAGTATTCGAGAGATCGTCGGACACCTGATTGACGGTGAGCGCGTGTTTGGTTATCGCGCCCTTTGCATTGCGCGCGGTGAACAGCAGAACCTTCCCGGATTCGATCAGGATGACTACATGCTGACCGCGCCGTACAAGCACATCGATCTTGAAAATCTGTTAAGTGAGCTGCGCCTGATCCGCCTGGGAAACATTGCGATGTTTCGCACCTTCGATGAAGACTCCTGGAGTCGCGTGGGCACTGCAAACGGTAACCAGATTACGGTACGGGCGCTCGCCTTCATCATGGCGGGGCACGTGCGCCATCACATGAACATGCTGCGCGAACGGTACTTATCAAATTGAGATTCCAAAAAAAAGATTCAGTCCCGGCCGCGACTGCGCGCGGATTATCGGGGATCAGACCAATTAGAAATCCATCGTCTGCGATGCTCTCTCATTCAAATCGGCGTTCGCCCGCGTTCATCCGCGCCTATTTCTGCGCTTTGATTTCATTGCTGTCTGTGGCGGGAATATTGGGTCTTTCTGTTAAGACGGTTCGCTCGCAGACGTCAATTCGAGATTATCGCCGCGCGCACGAACGGCAAATCATCGATGAATTCACGCGCTTGCTGGCGATTCCCAACGTCGCCTCTGACACGCCAAACATTCGCCGCAACGCTGAATTAATCTCAGAGATGATGCAGCGGCGCGGGCTCAATCCTCGACTGCTGGAAGCGAAATCGAAAGACACACCGCCGGCCGTCTACGGTGAATGGAAAGTTGCGGGAGCGACGAGCTCAATCATTCTCTATGCGCATTACGATGGGCAGCCGGTTGATCCGAAACAATGGACCGCGTCGCCGCCGTTTCAGCCCACCTGGCGATCGGCAGCGATGGAATCCGGCGGACAAATCGTGTCGCTTCCGGCCACCGGCGAGATTAATTCGGAGTGGCGACTCTATGGGCGCGGCGCGTCAGACGATAAAGCCGGCGTCATGGGAATTCTCACAGCTTTTGACGCGCTTAAAGCGCAGCACCTCACGCCGGCAGTGAATCTCAAATTCTTATTTGAAGGTGAAGAGGAAGCCGGGTCGGCGCATCTGGGAGAGATCATTGATCTGAATAAAGAGCTGCTGCAATCGGAGGCGT
>DATISD010000655.1:0-4265 GCA_035469005.1 Pyrinomonadaceae bacterium
TTTCTTGGAACATTCACATGGCTTCTGCTGGGGGCTACTCTTGCGCTGTCACAGGGTATTTCCGCGCCGCGAAACGCCGAGGAAACGTACGCCTGGAGATTGCACGATCAATACGTCGCCAGCGAAAAACGGGAGCAGAAACTCCAGGCTGCGATACGAGAGGAATCTGCCAACCCTGGGACGGCAGATCGCTCCAACGCAGAAAATTCCCAGGCAGAAGCGCAACTCAAGAGACAGTTGCGGCAGTTGACGGCAGAAATCGAGCTTCAGCAACGACTGGAAGCTGAATGGAACAGGACGTTCTACGATCGATATGGCGATCTGAAAGACTCGGCAGAGACGATTTACGACACGATGTTGAATAGAAGTTTTGACCGCATAGAATTCAGGCTCATTCACTTCCCGTTTTATGTGAACGACGGAATTTATACGGGCACCATCGCCGACGTGCCCGGTGAGATAAACCTGGTCGTACAAGGAGCGATCGTGACCGGCAGCATTAGTGGTTTGTACTTTTACCGAGCCGGGAAGTTGGTACAAGCCGAAGAATTTAACGGCACGATTTACGGTACGATAAACAACGCGGGAGTTGTGAAGGCAATACTCACGGGTAAAGTTGGACGCATGACCTTTAGCGGTTCGTTAGCCGGCACGATCAACAAGGGCTCGGCGACCGGAAACTGGACAACTGTGGCCATCACCACTGAGTGTGGAACCTTCAAGGCCTCACGTAATCAGTAGAGCCGCGTTTGCCCTCCATCCGTTGCTCCCATTTATTTATTCGAATTGAATTCGCTGATACGCGAGCTTGCCTGGCGAAGCTAAATTACTATACTGCCAACGATGCCGGACCAATCTGTCGGTTCTGAAACCAGTATCCATAACCTGGGCGAATTGCTCGAAACGCGAGTAAGAGCGACGCCTGACAAACCATTTCTGTTTTCGGAAGCCGATGGACGCAGCTTCACCTATGCGGCGTTTAGTGGTGCGGTCGATCGAGCGGCCAGGATGCTTTCGGTGCAGGGAATCGCGAAGGGCGATGTAGTCAGCCTATTGATGCCCAACAGCGCGGAATACATCATTGGTTACTTTGCTTGTTGGAAGTTGGGCGCTTTGGCAGGTCCGGTGAATTCGCTCTTGAAAGGGCATGAAATCGAATTTGTCATGAATAACTCGGAAGCTAAAGCGATCCTGTTAGGGTCGGAGTTTCGCGCGCGAGTTGAGCATATCAAAAACGAACTTCCGCACTTGCGCTCGATTATAACGTTCGATGACGAGGCCGAGGCTACGCGTGAGTTTGCCGGGCACGCACGGTTCCAGCATGCTTCCGGGAAAAGCGGCAGGCAAGATGCCTGCGTACCCGATGACGATGCCATCATCATTTACACCTCAGGCACAACCGGAAAGCCAAAGGGTTGTTTGCTGACTCACGGCAATGTGATCGCCAACGCGCGACAAATCAGTCAATGGCTTAACTTCACAGAGAACGATCGCTTGCTCACGATCATGCCGCTGTTTCACATGAACGCGGTTTCGGTCACGACCATGTCGGCGCTGTACGCGGGCGGGTCCACCGTCGTCAGCCCAAAATTTTCCGGGTCCAGGTTCTGGAACATCATCTCGGATTATCAGATCACTTCGTTTGGATCGGTCGCGACGATGCTGTCGATGCTTCTGCATATTTATCCCGACCGTGTGCCGGAAGGCTTGAAGACTGATCAACTGCGCTTCGCCATGTGCGGCTCAGCACCGGTGCCGGCTGAGGTGATGAGGAAATTCGAAGAAGCTTTCAATTGTCCGGTGATCGAAGGCTACGGTCTTTCGGAGTCAACCTGTCGCTCAACTTTCAATCCGCCTGATGAGCGACGGCGCGCTGGTTCGTGTGGATTACCCATCGGAAATGAAATGAAAGTCGTTGATGATGAGGATAACGAAGTTGCGGACGGAGAACTGGGCGAGATCGTCCTGCGCGGTGAGAATATTTTGAAAGGTTATTTCAAGAATCCGGAAGCAACTGAAAGGGCCTTTCGCGGCGGCTGGTTTCACACTGGCGATATTGGCTATCGAGACAAAGACGGGTTCTTCTATATCGTCGATCGCAAGACCGACATGATCATTCGCGGCGGCGAGAACATCTATCCGCGCGAGATTGATGAAGTTCTCTATCAACATCCAGCCGTCGCCGCGGCCGCGACCATCGGCGTTCCCGATCCGCTTTATGGTGAAGAAGTGGCCGCTTTCATAGTATTCAAAGATGGAATGATGGCTACCGAAGAGGATTTGATTAGTCACTGCCGTTCAGAACTCGCCGATTATAAATGTCCGAAGTCGATTCGAATCGTCAAAGACATTCCGAAGGGCCCGACCGGCAAGCTTCTGAAGCGAGAACTGGCCAGAAGTTAGAGATCCTGAGCGTTTGACTTGCTAAAGGTGGCCAGTGATTCGCTGACTAATTAAGCAGTGTGCAAACAAAAAAGGGCACGGCCATTTGGCCTTGACCTCTGACTTTAGCTGATTTCAGATTCAGGTCTTCGCCGCGCCAAGCGTAATGGTGTTCCGGTGAACTCCTCGCAAACGATCGATAAGCCCCGCCCCAGCCAACCAGACTGCGGAGACGCCGACCATCACCAGCGGAAACCATTGACCATACAAACCTTCGGGCGAGAACTTTTCCGTGGCTGTGTGGAGGGCTTCGCTGTTAGGCAGCAAGCCGGCCTCGGAGAATTCATGGAAAGTATAGATTGCAACCTGGGCCATGAAGAGCAACAGAAAAATTCCGGTGACCTGGAAGAAACGCTTCACGTTGATCAAATGACCAAACTGCGCCCAGGCCCAGGCCAGACTGATCGCGGCCAATAATCCCAGCAATGCGCCCCAAACCAGACGCGGGCTGCGCACCTGCAAGAGCATCAGCGCGGTCTCCATCCCTTCGCGGCTAATCGTCAAAGCGGTGAATAGAAAGATTCCGATGTAGGCCGCCCAGCCAGAGCGCTTCGAAGAGACTTCGCCCAACCTTTCTTCCATCCGCGCTTTCAGCGAAGCGCCATGACGCCACATATAAATAACCAGAGACGCGACCATGACGATCGCAATAACTCCGAGTACGGCTTCTCGTAATGCCTCGTTGCCCAGAAAACCGGCGACGCCTGGACCAAAATACTTTTCCACGGCGTCAGCCTGCCCAGTCTGCATTTTGAAGAGCAGGTAACCGAGCCCGCCGCTAATCGCGAGCGCAATCGCCGCGCCCGAGTAAACAGCGGACGCCAGCTGCCTGCGGCCAGACTTGAGCAGATAAGAAAAAATGACCGCGACCAGCAGAAAAGATTCGAAGCCTTCGCGAAGAATGATGATGAAAGACTGCAGCATGATTGGTGAGTGGCCACGGCCACGAATTGCAGTATGCCGCAAATTGAAAATGATTGTCAATTTCGGATAGCGGTAAACCGCGCGACCTGGCAGGAATCAGTCTCAACGAGAATTAGAGGGCACCACAATCAGGTCAGCGCGCATCGCGCCCAGCTCGGTGACAGCCGTAATGCGCAAAGGCAGATGCCGGGAATCGTCGCCAACCCAAATCCTGATTTGCAGTTTGTCGGGCTGAGGATCGTCGGTCTTTAGCTCCATGACGATCGCGGCAATCTTCTGGCCGTTAAGTTCGATCGTTTCCCGGCGTTGCGCCGTTATCAGGAGCGCGCGGGGCTTGTTAACAGCCATGATCGAAATTGCATTCTGCTTACCGATGATCGGAGCAAAGGTACGGAGGGAATAAAAGGCCGACAGGAGATCGTGGGTTCCAATGGGAATATCGACGCGGTCCGGGCTGCCTTCGGTCGTGGCCGCGCCGCGATCCTGATCCAGGTTGTAACTTCGAGCGCTCTTGTACTTACCTTCGGAAAAATTGAATTCGGTCCGGAAGGGAAGCAACGTGGCCGGATCGACGTACGAAGTAATTTGATCCCTCACCGGCAGTACTGCAGCAGCTCCCGTCGTCTGCGCGCTGGCCGTAAGTTGCAAACCATCTCGATTGAAATACCGGCCCCGGTTCTTGACGATGAAGTTTAGGGTGCCTATGGACTGATTTCCTTTTCCGAGGAAGACTTGATAATTGAGTTGCTCGCCGATTTTAAATGGCAAGTCGAGAACTGAGCCGGATGCGAGAACCGACGTGGACGTTGAAACAGGCGTTGGAGTGACAATGGTGACTTGTTTTGACGGCTCAACATTGGCACGGTTCGTGGGGGGCGTTACGGTCGGCGTTTCCAGCG
>DATISD010000656.1:0-4634 GCA_035469005.1 Pyrinomonadaceae bacterium
CCGATCGACGATCCGCGCGTGGCCGCCAAAGCGATCTGTGATGAACTGCGCAAGAACCGCTATGTGCTGTCTTATTTGCCGCAAAGTGTTCCGTATAGCGAAGCCCGGCGGCTATTAGTGATGGGTGAACGAGGAATCGACGCGCGGTCAAAAACAATGCAGCCCGCGAATTGATTTAACGGCTAAACCAAATCAGCTTTTTCTCCGTGAATACAGGAAGAAAAGCACCAGAATAATCACCAGCAGGATAATCTCCACAGGGACAAACAGCGCCGGGTCAAATCGGCCAAAGTCATCACGGGAATCGAGATAGACGATGAAGGTCCCGAAACCTATGCCGACGACCAGCCAGATGATTTGCCGTTTGGTGTCCCACATTTCAGGTTTGGGGTTCCGCCTTCAGGCGGCTCATTCTGCTGAAGACCCGCCTGAAGGCGGAACTCCAAGCTCAATTTTCATTCGTGGCAGCACGCGCGGTTGTCCATCCATCTCCGCCTGAACTTCGCCGATGCGCATTGCACCCATCCGCTCGTAGAAACCTTCAGCATTTGGATCGGCCGAAAGTTCGAGTTCAGTTAACCCGAGTTGTTTTGCGCGCTGCTTTGTATGCTCAAACAAAGCGCGACCGACGCCCGTTCTCATCTGCTGCGGATCGATCCACATATGTTCCAGTTCAGCCAGCGAGTCACTAACAACCAGGGCGCAGCACCCGGCAATGACTCCATCGACAACCGCCACGTAAACTTCGTTGTGGTTAATGAAGTCCGGCGTAATTGTAAGGTCATCCTTCCAGTGTTCAATCCACTTCTCGGGATAATTCCAGCGTCGCTTGGCACCATGCGCGATGGAAGTCAACGTCTCTGCTTCATCAGGCGTGGCGCGGCGAATTTGAATGCTCATGAGTCCAGCTGGCGAGTCTAACATGTGTATGGGATCTGTTTGGGAGTTCCGCCTTCAGGCGGCTTGCGATAAACTTCATATTTGACCGCTCTTCAAGAAACCGCCGACACCTGTAGCGCAGACTGTCCAGTCTGTGTTGGTGATTCCTGACCTCCGCAGGCTTGACAGCCTGCGGTACATTTGATCCTTTGCCGCCGCCTAGAAAGGCGTAACTCCAGAACTTTCATGGAACGCATTGTATTTCTCGAAGGCAACACCATCCGGGCCAGCTTTCGCCCGCCAAACTTCGATCATGAATGGATCGAATACGGCGAGACTTTGGCTAACGAGGTAGTTGCACGCGTACGCGACGCGACCATCATAATCAGCAATAAACTCTCTCTGGGAGAAGCGGAACTGGCACAGGCAAAAGATCTCAAGCTGATTGCGATCGCCGCTACAGGATCTGATTGCATCGATCTTGGTTATTGCCGGCGCCGTGGAATTGCAGTTTGCAACGTGCGTGGATACGCAGCGAACTCAGTGCCCGAGCATGTGTTGATGATGATTCTCGCTTTGCGCCGCAACCTGGTGGCTTACCGCCGGGACGTGCAACGCGGGCTGTGGAATCAATCGAAACAATTTTGTCTGCCGACACACGAGTTGCACGATATCAAAGACAGCACGTTCGGGATCATCGGCTACGGCTCGATCGGAGAAGCGATGGCGCGATTGGCTGAGGCCGTCGGAATGCGCGTGCTGATCTCTGAACGTAGGAATGCGGTTGAGACTCGCGAAGGAAGAACCGGGTTTGAAGATACTTTGCGGGCAAGCGATGTCGTCAGCCTGCATTGCCCGTTGAACGACGAGACCCGCGGTTTGATTGGCGCCGCCGAACTAAAAACGATGAAGCGAAATGCGTTGCTGATCAATAGCGCTCGGGGTGCGCTGGTTGACGAGGCCGCTTTGATCGAAGCGTTGCGGAGTGGCCGACTGGCCGGCGCCGGAGTTGATGTGCTGCGCGAAGAACCACCACGCCAGGGAAATCCGCTTTTGGATCTTGACCTGCCGAATTTGATCATTACGCCGCACGTTGCCTGGGCCAGCAACGAAGCCGTGCAAGCTCTGGCGGATCAGGTAATCGACAATATCGAGGCCTTTGTCTCAGGGACTCCGCAGAATTTGTTGACCTGAGGAACTGACGCGTCACAGGGTGGGTCAGGGTTATTTAAGAGAACCGAGATTTCCTGGATTGTCACCCGGTCGCTACCGCTCCCGGTACAGACTTCATGGACGGATGAAGGAATTACGACGTGGCGGCTTCGCTCGCTTCGACCGCTTGCTCTTCCTCGGTCGTGTAGAGATTCAGGATCTCGCGGCCCTGTCTTGAGCGCGGGTCGATTGTGCGCAGGTGTTTGCGGCCTTTCATCTCCCAGATCGCGGTGACCACGCCGTCTTTCTCAACGGCCTGGTAGGTTATTTCTTCGTTCTCAGGCATTGCGCTTTGATTTTCCGTCAGCGCAGACTCACTTTCAGCCATATGAATTTCTCAGTTGCTCCTACTCTGAATCATTCGATTGCGTTTTCACGAATTCTGGCACAGCCGCGAAGCCGGTGTCTAGCTGAGTGACGGGTACGCACGCCTCCGGCGTGCTCCCGGAGCTAAGCACGCCGGAGGCGTGCGTACCTTCATCGTTCCCGCCGCTGTAACGCCAGCTCTACGGTGCGCCGGGCATTGACCACGCCCCATCCCTGCCGGTCTACCTCGATATCATGAACGCGCTCAGCGCTTTCAATCAGGATTCGTTTGATTTGTGGCGGCTCGAGCCGCGGATTCGCTTCCAGCATGCAAGCGACGATCGAAGAAACAATCGGCGCGGCAAAGGAAGTTCCATCGACGTACTTGTAATCCTGGTTGATGACGTTGCCTTCGCGCAGCTTAATCGTAATCAATTGCCGTAATAGCGGAATGGGGAGGCCGGCGGCTTCATCTAAATCTCGATCAACGCCCCTGTGCGCCTCGATGACCGCGCGCAAATCATCGTCAGGCATAGAATTCAATTCAGAATACAGCTCAGCCTCTTCCGCGGTCGGCGTCTCCGGAAGGATCGGCGCCGCGACCCAGATCCCGGGCGCAATCACTTCAGGCTTCTGCAATCCATCAAACGTCGGTCCGTATGACGAGCGATACATGCCGCGCCGCGCGCGGTCGAGCGAATTCTGATCGTCCAAACCGCCTACAGCGATACACGAGGGCGCGCTGGCCGGCGGCAAAACGGGATGCCCCGGCATGTGTCCGGAGTTTCCGACCGCGCAGACCACGGTCAAACCGGCGCGCGAGCATCTCTCGACGGTTCGCGAAAGAGGGTTGGTCAGATAACTTTCTTGGATGTCCCCGCCGGCGGAGATATTAACCACGCGAATCCGAAATTCTTCGGCGCGCTCGAGCACCCACTCCAGGCCTTCCTGGATTTGCGCTTCGCTGATGCGCCCCGTGCGGCCGATCTTGACCAGCACCAGGTTAGCGTCTGAGGCAATGCCGCGATAGAAACCCTTAGCCAGCCCGCCATTGCCGGCCGCGACGACCGACGTCATCATGCCGTGCCAACTCGCAACGTCGTTTGTTTCCAACGAAGTCTGATCGCCGTCAGTTGAAAAAATACTGTGGTAGGCGAGGATCCGATTAGTTGGTTGCGTCAGGTCAGAATGAGCATAAAAACCTGAATCGAGAAACGCCATGGTCACGCCGCGCCCGGTGAATCTGTCATCCGCATCCATTCGCAACGGGGTAGGCAAGACAAGATGATGCTGTTCAAAGATCGCGGCCTGTGATTCGATTTGGCGCAACGCGCGCTTGAACAGCTCGATGCATCGGGAACAAACCTGTCCAGGATTTGGTGTCGCCGCGTTCGGCCTGATGATCGAAGCTAACTCCTGGGGCACCGATGAAAGCGTAAACAGCTCGTCCGCGAAACGATCGCAGACTGGGCACACGTTGACGAGAACGTTAGGGGTTATCTCCGGCACCTCGATCAATTCTTTCATCATCGTCAGTCTCTAAACAGTAAGAATCGTAACACGGGTACAGAACCGCGAGCGGTAGCGAGCGGGACAAAAACACTGCTTACTTTCCGTTTTCCCAAATCCCCGGTCACTGAGTCAATTCCGCCGACGCGAATCTTCTCACAAATTGCCTGATCGTCCTCTACGAAATCTGCGGATGAGTCGGTCAAAACCGTAGCGACAAACAGCTCAATCCGCCGTCCATCTTTTGAAACTCTGACATGTCCAAAGCAATTGTTTGATAACCAAGCTCTCGCAACTTCGCTTCAAATTTCGGATGTCCCCTGGCGATGAGTACGCGGTCGTTGACCGTGATGCAATTGGCCGCGTACATCTCGGCCCCATCCACGCGAACGAGATCGTAAGCAGCAAACTCAGGATGATTCTCCAGCGCTGCGGTAATCACCAAACGATTGCGTCCCAGGAAGGCGAGCCCGCTCTTTAAGTGTAACAGCGGCCCGGTCGCTACTGCTCCCCGTACTGACCCTTGTCCTGTGATATCCATGAAACTCGAAGTGTAACCATTCTGCTCAAGGAGTTTCCCTAATTGGCAAGCGCCTTCGTGATTGGTGCGGGCTGAGATTCCGATAAAGAAATGATTGCCTGCCTGACAAACGTCGCCGCCATCCAAAGTGCCTAGCGCCTCAATTTCAAAGACTTTCTCAAAAAAAAATCGTCAGGGTGCGACGCAT
>DATISD010000657.1:0-5003 GCA_035469005.1 Pyrinomonadaceae bacterium
CCAAAAATTTCACCCGTTGCCTTTTCCAGGCCTTTGTTGATTGCGTGGACCTGGCCGCGATCTTTCTCACTCACCCAAAACGCCAGACGATCCTCGTACCGGCGAATCACTTCCACAGTGTCATCCGTGCTGCCGCCGTCAATCACGATGTACTCCAGATTCGGATAATTCTGGTTGAGCACGGACAGAATAGTCTCTTCGAGGAATCGGCCCTGATTGAACGATGGCGTGACGATACTGATCTTCGGAGGCATGATTCGTTAACGGCTGGTTACGCGTTTCGTCATCCTGGTTCAAACCTGAGCGCTGGTCGAAAGCAGGTTCACCGCCATACCGCCGTTCTTAATCGATTGCTGCGCGGCCGTTAGCAGGCGCACGACGCGCAGGCCGGCATTTCCGTCGGTTAGCGGCTTGCGACCTTCGCGAATTGAATCCAGGAACTCAGCGACGACGTGACGCAGAGCTTCAGTCGAATCCAGCTTTGGCGCCCACACGTCGCCGGTGCGGTAACTCACCAAAGTTTGGTACGCCGCCTCGCGGTCGCCCACCCGATTCGCGGTCACGCCTTTGTCGTAGACACGAACCTTTTCCGTCGGTTCGATATCGTCGTACAGGATCATTTTGCTGCTGCCGGCGATCATGGTACGGCGAATCTTGACTGGCGCCAGCCAATTGAAATGAAAGTGGGCGATGAACTGGTCGGGAAAGAGCAATACCAGGTAGGCAATGTTTTCTATGCCACGCTCAATGTGACAGCTGCCCAGCGCGCTGAGCATTAGCGGCTCTCGATCAATCAAATAATCCATGATTGAGAGATCATGCGGCGCCAAATCCCACAGCACGTTGATATCACGCTGAAACAAGCCCAGGTTGATGCGGACTGAGTCGAAGTAGAGCAGGTCGCCGAGCTCACCGCCGCTGACAAGTTCCTTCATTTTGCGGACTGCGCCGGTGTAAACGAACGTATGGTCTACCATTAGCGTGAGGCCGTTGCGCTCTGCCAGTTCAATCAGCTCTTCTGCTTCGGCAATGGTTGCAGTCAGCGGTTTTTCCAACAGCACGTGTTTTCCCGCCCGCAAAAACTCTTTGGCAATCTCATAATGGGTGGCCACGGGCGTGACCACCGCAACAGCATCCAGCTCAGGATCGTCCAGCAGCTTTCGGTAATCGCTCGCCGTTTGCGCGAAGGGATAACGACGCGACATGCTCGCCAGGCGTACCTCATCGAGATCGCAAATCCAGCGGAGCTGTCCTGATTCGTTCTCGGTAAAGTTGCGCAGCAGGTTTGGTCCCCAATAACCGCAGCCGATCACGCCGATGCTCGTCGTTTTCATTGGTCAGAGAATAACGGCCATTGAACTAAAAGTGAATTGAGAAGCGGAGACTCCGAACACGGACGAAATGGGATTCGCTGATCGCCAAGGAACTGGGAACTGGGGTCAGGCCTTCGATTTGTGCGATTCTCAACGCGTGAAGCTATTCGGGTCCTCCGAATTCCATCCTACTTGTGGCACGCAAAACTTATCGCATATCGAGTAAAACTCTTCGTCTTCAAGGACCAAGTAATAAGTGCTTTGATGCCGGGACTGGTGAGCAGTAGCATTCGCGTCGTGATGGTGAGAATCGCACAAATCGAAGGCCTGACCCCCGGTTTGCCGGTTTGTTTCAGCAAATCGAGCCTGACCCAGTGATTTGGAAAGCGAAAGTCGCAGAGTGATCCCGCTCGCTAACGAGGCCGGTTCGGTAACGCCCGGGCCGGGTTTCCCATGACCGTCGTCCCCGCCTCGACGTCCCTGGTGACCACCGCGCCGGCCCCGACCATCGCATTTTCGCCGATGGTCACGCAGCAGAGGACCGTCGCTCCGCTCCCGATGCTGGCGCCGCGCTTCACGACGGTCGGGATTGTTTTCCAATCGTCATCGGTTTGCAGACGACCTTCATCGGTCGTGGCGCGCGGAACTTTATCGTTGATGAAGACGACTCCATGGCCGACAAAGACCTCATCTTCAATCTCGACACCCTCGCAGATGAAGGTGTGACTGGAGATTTTGCACCTGCGGCCGATGCGGGCACGTTTTTGAATTTCGACGAAGGAGCCGATCCGGCTTTCGTCGCCGATTTCGCAGCCGTAAAGATTTACGAAGTGGTGGATGACGACGTCGCGGCCGAGCTTGACGTCAGGCGCAATTACGCAAAATTGTCCCGGCATTACCGTGATTTGAGGATCAGCGAAATTTGAGTGAAAAGAAGAAGCTAATTTGACGCTGCTCGCGAGCTTTCCTCGGCCGGCGCCTCTTCCTCTGAGCCGTAATAGTCGTAGTAGCCCGAGTAGTATCCCGAGTAGTAGTAATTGTTCTTCGATTCAATCTTCACGTTGTTGAGCACGACGCCAAAAATATTTGCGCCGATGTCGAGCAACTGTTGTTTGGCGCGTCTTACGACGGCGCGCGAACTTCTGCCGCCGTGCACGACCAGAATCACGCCGTCGACGAAGGTAGACAGAATCGAAGCATCCGTAAACGAGATGGCCGGCGGTGAGTCCACGATCACGTAAGTGAATGTCTCGCTCAGAGTCTTCAAAAGTTTTCGCATCTCGTCCGATCCCAGTAACTCTGCCGGGTTCGGCGGCATCGGACCTGAGGTTAGAACCTTCAAATTGGGCGCCTGCTCGCAGGCTTGAACCAGGTTGTCAATCTCGCTCGCCTCGCCGGAAAGAGCATTGGTCAGGCCGCGCACGTTCGGCAAGTTAAAGTGCGTGTGCAGTCGCGGACGCCGAAGGTCGCAATCGATGATCAGCACTTCCGGTCCGGTTTGCGCCAGAATGAATGCAGTGTTTATCGCGGTCGTGGTCTTACCCTCTGAAGGTTGACTGGAAGTGACCAGAATCGTTCGCGGCGGCGTACCGGCAGACGAGAGCAATAACGACGTGCGCAGGTGTCGATAAGATTCAGCGATTGGCGAGCGCACATCTTTGACCATCGCCAGCGCAGTCGTGTCGGTTGGCGCGGCTGCTGCCTGGCCGCCGCGCAAGCGCGGCTTTTCCGATCGAGCGGCAGGTATCAGCGCCAGCGAAGGCAGGTTGATGTAACGGCTAATGTCGTCAACCGATTTGATTGTGTCATCCAAAAAGTCGAGCAGGAAAGCCAATCCGATTCCGGCGACCAGCGAAAGCACCAGCGCGATCAAAATGGTCCGCGTGCGGTACGGCCCCACGGGTGCGTGCGGCAGGCGGCTGTAGTTTGAGACGGAAACGTTCGTGCCGCCCGTGCCTGATACCGCGTTGACCTCCCGGCGTTTCTGAAAGAGCGTGTTCAGATACTGCTGATCACTGGCTAAATCGGCGCGCAGCGAAGCCAGTTCGATTATGTTTTTGGTCTGCTGAGCCGTAAGGCCGCTCTCTCTGGTGTAGGCTGATTGGAGACCTGCCAACTGTGCCGCGGCAGCATCGGCTTTAGCTTTCATCGAAGCGAGCACTTCGTTGGGTGCCTTTTTCAATTCGACTTCGAGTCCCCTGATCTGCGCTTGCACCTGCTGAACCTCAGGCCATTCAGGGGTGTACTTTTGCAGCAGGGCTGACTCTTTATCCTGCAAGTCGCTGATCTTCTGGCGCAGGTGGATGATGCGCTCATCCTTCTGGACCTCAGGGTTCGCAAATGGATCGGTTGAGTTCTTAGCCGCTTCGTAAGCTGCCTGCAGGCTTCGTTTGTTATTCTCAGCGTCGAGCAACTGGGAACTGTAAGTCAACACTCGCTGTTGTCGCAGATTGCTTGCGGGAGCATCCGTCAAAGGCAGTTCGTACTTCTTGGCATAGCTGAATATGTCAGCCTGTTTCTTCTTAATCTGCTCCTGATACTTCGCGATCTCCTGAGCGAGGTCCTGGGTTGCTTTGCTGGTCCCGCTTTCCTGCCGCTCTACATTGTTGTCAATAAACACGTCCGCGAGCGTGTCGGCGATCTTTTGCGCCAACAGCGGATCGGTATGTCGATATCGAATGATGACGAGATTGGTTTGCGACACCGGTTCGACAACTTCGTTCGCCGCGATGGTGTCTTCGTACGGTTCAAGCGCTGCCTCTTCTTCCGGCGTTAGCTGTCTGTCTTTTAGCGTATCCTCATCAACCCGTGCAGTTCCGGCTCCGGATTGAGTTGGAGACTGAATGATCTTCTCGCGCGAGAAGATTCGCTTCAGCGACGCGAAGATGCTGCTCTGACCCTGGGGACCAAAGAATGTGGGATTGTGTTGCAAATCGAGCCTTAAGATTACCTGGCGTGCGAGTGACGGATTCTGCAACAACTTTAGTTGCGTTCCCCAAAAGTTCGGATCGTTCTGGCCGATGACAATTCCGCCGGCGCCGGATTGAAGAATGCTCTGCGCCTTTTGTTCGATCTTGATGGTGGTGGCGCCTTCGTAGATAGAAGGCTCGCGATAGGCTTGAATAGTAGCCAGAGAAGTGACGACCAGGACGAGGCTCATGATCAGCCACTTGCGCTTTAAAACTACGAAAAGGTATTCCTTTAAATTCACCTCGGCAGTCGTGTTGCCGTATCTGCCATAAGGTTTAGCCTGAGTCAGATCAGCTAGAGAGCGATCCAAGTCGCGTCCTTCTCGGGCCGGAACCAAACGTTCGTCGTGGGTCATATCTGGAAAATTCCTACTTCTTAGAACTTGCTGGAGGATCAACCTTCCAAAGGATTAAACATGATATCAGACCCGCGCTAACAGGCAAGTTAATCTATCGCCTGGGCCATCGAACTGGCCAATTATCCACGGCTAAGAATCGAGATAAAGCGTCCTGCCAGGACGGCAGGGGGCCCAGACCCAGCGTATCTGAACGCAGACAACGCAGCTTTGAGTTGCGTGGCCGCGGGGCGGGTCGATTCAGGGATTCGACCGTCGCGGGGCGCACGAGATTCTCGCTCAGGCCCGCCAATTTAACCGCTGCCCGCGCAAAATCCGCAAAACTCACACCCTCGCCGGCGTTAACCACATGATAAACATCAGGC
>DATISD010000658.1:0-4632 GCA_035469005.1 Pyrinomonadaceae bacterium
ATGATTTTTTTCACGACGTTTTCCCACGAAAGTTTCATGGCAGCGAGTTTCTCGTAGCCCTTTTCACCCATGCGTCGGGCGCGATCACGATCCTCATAAAGCTGATCGAGCGCAGCGGCGATCGCTTTCGCTTCGGGAGCAACAATTAAGCCGTCGCGGTCGTGCTCAATCAGTTCCGCAGCGCCGCCGCTATCGCCTGTCACCAGCACAGGTTTCGCCGAGAGCATTCCCTCCAGCGTCACGTAGCCGTAATCTTCGTCGAAGGGAACGTAAGCAACTGCGAGCGCGTTTGCATACAATTTCACCAGCTGATCATCCGGTACAAAACCAGCCAACGTCACTCGATCGCCAACTTTGTTTTGTTTGACCATTGATTCATAGCGCTTCGCGTCGGCTGATCCCCCGGCCAACACCAACTTAACCGGCGTCCGCACAAAACGCATCGCTTCGATCAGCAGTTCCTGGCGCTTTTGCGGCTCGAGCCGGCTGGGATAGAAAACGTAATCCCCTTGCTCTCCACTTTGCAGGCGACCTGCAAGCGGCGGCGGATGATACAAGGGCTCGCTCTCGATGTTGTTGTAGTGCTTTAGTCTGGCCGCGACTGTTCGCGAGTTCGCAAAAACCTTTTTGGCTTCGGGAATGAAGCGTTCATCGCAGTACTTAATCCATTCACGAATGCGGACGCCTTCGGGATAGGTTGATAAGTCATCAAAGGCGGTGCCCCAAAGATTGTAAGCGGATCGATGTTGATGCAGGATCCACAAGACCTTCGTTGGATGCGCGACCAGGTAAGCAGGAAACTTCATGCCGATCACCAGATCGACCGGCCGTCCGTTCGCCGCCGAAAGGTCGAGCATGCGCCAGGCCATCGCCCCACGCATGATCTCTGCCGGCGGATACCATTTGAATGGGAGAGCTACTACCTCGGCGTTGTAGCCGCCTTCGATTAAAGCACGGCGCAAACCCTCAATGTGTAACTCGGCGCCTCCTTTGGTGAAAGGAACCTGGGTAGTCGCGATGAGAATGTTTCGAATCATGTCAGAACCGCCTGCGGTAGCGGGCGGTTAATCGCGAGTGATTGAATGATTTGATTTCCCAAGCGTCAACCGCCCGCTACCGCAGGCCGTTCTGACCTCTGATCTCTATGTTGCAGACGGCGATGGACAACTCACGGTCGTCGGCGGGTCGTTGGGCAGTGCGGTTTGCTCGTAACTCAATCTCGAACTCGCCATTTGATTTTGACCTGAAAGCCTCAGGCACGCTCATCCACAATTGCAGCCATCCGTACTTGTAGAGGGTGAACGCGCAAAGTTTTGCTCCGTTCAATGAAATCTCAAGTCCCAGGGGCTGTTCGGCCAAGTCAGGCAATTGCGTAGTCAGATCGAGTGCGATCGCGGCCACATCGTCCGCCCGAAAACGAACCCGTGCCTGTTTGCCCATCCAGCGGGCAACCGGCGGCAGCAACGTCGGCTGGAACCAACCGTCGTCGAAGACGGCCTCGCCACTGCGGTCGAGGCATAAACCATTTTCGGTCTTCCCCGTCCCCGGGAATGAAAATAACGCGCGGCGATCCCGGTGCTCGTTATAAAAAGGACCGAGCGGAGCATCTGATGCTTTGAGCAGCACGTGAGGAATGCTGGACGGCAGCGAAACGCCAAAGTCAGAGGCTCTGGAGAACACGTATCCCATTGCCAGGTCGAACGCGCGCCGCTCTTTAAATGAAAGACCGCGAAGATAATCAAGAAAATCCGCTTCAAGCTTCGGTTCGTGTGCGTCCGGCTCGAGAAAATCTTCCGCACTCAGGCAAAAACCGTAACGTGGCTCGATGGCGACGTGCTGAAAGACTTTAAGGAATCGCGCAGTCTGATCCTTATCGGTGACCGTGTCGGTACATTCAATGCTGTGTAAGCTGACGCCTCCACTGCGCAACACGCGTCTCATTTCCGCCAGCAGTAATTGTTCTTCGGCTTCAGTGACCGCGCCGAGCAAGCCGAAGCTGACCACATAATCAAAGGTCTGGTCGGGGAAGGGCAATGAGTTCGGGCCCGCTTGAAACGTCGCGTCATAGCCGTTACGCCGGGCCGTCAGTGCGAATTCCTTAGAGGCATCAACCCCGGTGATCGTCACGCCCTTTCGTTTCAAGAGTGCCAGCATCCCTGCACCACAACCTACGTGCAGCACTTGAGAACTCGCGCGCACGTTGTCATAAACCCACATCGTTGGGGCCAGCCGAATATCGAAGCGATCGAGCGCTTTGAAATATCGCGCATCAAAAACTTCATCCGAAAGGTATTGCTGTTTGCCGGCGTCGCCGTTCGAATTCATGACCGTGATTTTCGGTTCTCGGAATCTTCCAGGTGTTTGATTCGCTCATTCATTTCTTCCAGCAACGTACGAACTCGCTGTTGCGCGCGATCGTTTGAAACAGCCATTTCATTCGTCTCGAGCGAGAGTTGTTGGAAGCAGACCCGCTGTTCATTCTCGATACGATCGGCTCGTTCGGCCACCTCAGTCTTGCTGGTTTCAATCTTTGCGCGTAGTTCAGCTCCCTGATCTTCGGATTTGATACGAATAGTTTCCATTTCGCCGCGACTTTCAGCCAGCAACGCGTTTGTTTCACGCTGTTGATTTTGCAGATCGATTTTTCTGTTGGCGGCGTCCGCTTGAAGTTGGGCGCGCAGAGTGTCTATCTCATCGCGCTGGGTCTGGATTTCGACGCGCAAGGCTTCGTTCTCTGAACGAATGACCGCGCCCTGTTCGGTCAGCGCTTTCAACGTCTCGCCCAGGGCATGATGGACAGCCGCATTGAAATTAACTTGCTCCCAGGTAAACCAACGGCTGAATACTTTGAGGCGGGCCTTAATCCAAACTTCAATTCGCGCGGCGGTTCCGCTGCGATTGCTGACTACCGGTGGCAGGCGGTCCCACGCGCGTGCAGTGGTCGTCAAATGCGCGTTGAGCCGAGCCAGGGCCGCTGAGATTCGGTCGCTGGTTTCGGCGGTGGCCACAAGCTGAGAGTTTTGGTTGCCGTTCGTACCGGGGCTCGACCCCGAAGACGTTGGTTCCGCGAGGGGCCGCGAAATGACACGCTCCCGGATCTCGCGCAACACTGTTTCGACTTCCTCGTCGATCATGTTAAGCCCTCATCACCTGGCGCGACGCTTTGCCATCGCGATCGATTGAATCCGAATTAATGGTGCGACGACGCGCGGTCACGCTCGCATTCAAATTCGCTACGCCCTCGAAATGGTACAGGCTCGTGACCCGGAGAAACAACGCGCCGTCAAGCCAATCGTAAGCGTGTCCGGAGGCGCTGTGGATGGCAAGTGAAATTGAATATTGATCGATCCCCAGCGAGCAATTGAAAGCGAAGGACACCTCGATCACTTCGCCGGGCCGCGCCAAACCGAGTTCGAGCTGTTGCTCTTTCGTGTTCGTGCCGTATGTGTGGATGCCGTGCCGGTTCTTAATCAGGAAACCAATAACGGGATCGTCCAGGTCGGTGTTGACCCTGGCCACCACCCGCAGCGTCAGACGCTCGCCTGTTTCAGCAATCTCAACCGTGCCGTCGGTCGAATCAACCAGTTCAGCTCCGATGATTTCGGCGCTGCCGTCGCCGTGCCGATAGGTGTAACGAACCGGCGCCAGCGGTAAATCCGAGGCCGGAGTTTGGTTCGGGGTGGCCGACTCAGACCGGTAGGCGTCCTCGCGCTCCATGATGATTTTCTGATAGTGATTGAGCACGTCCACGGGCTTTCCGTCGATGACGATCCGTCCGCTTTTCATCAGGATGGCGCGCGAGCACAACGCGCGCACAGCCGCCGCGTCGTGCGACACGAACAGTACGGTCGTCCCGCGTTCATGAAGTTCCTTTATACGACCGAGACAACGATGCTGAAAAACGGCATCGCCCACGGCGAGTGCCTCGTCAATGATCAAAATATCCGGTTCCACGCTGGCAGCAATCGCAAACGCGACGCGCACGTACATGCCGCTCGAATACGTCTTGACAGGCTGATAAAGGAAATCCCCAATTTCGGCGAAGCGTTCGATCTGCGGAAAGAGTCGATCAGTTTCGCGACGGGAGAGTCCCAACAGCGACGCGTTCATGTAAATGTTCTCGACGCCGGTGAATTCCGGATCGAAACCGGCGCCTAACTCGAGCAGCGCCGCGACGCGTCCTTCATGCCAAACTTCACCATGCGTCGGCTCGAGCGTGCCGGCGATGATTTGCAGCAGGGTTGACTTGCCGCAGCCGTTCGGCCCAACGATGCCGACAATAGCGCCTCTGTCGATTTCAAACGAGACATTTTGCAGCGCCCAAAATTCTTTGTGCCTTCGCAGACGGCCGCGCGTCAGGGATTCTTTCAGACGATCGCCGGGCCGCGCATAGGTCCGATATTGCTTGGAGACATTCTCAACACGAAGCGCCGAAGGCATAGCTTGAAATGTATCAGAAGTCGGGCGCAGAGCTAAGGGCGAGCGGGCTGGGAGCAAACGGCCAGGAGCAAAGGGCCAAGAGCAAAGGGCCAAGAGCAAAGGAACAATGGGCCAAGGCCAAGAACAAAGGGCCAAGAGCCAAGAACAAAGGGCCAAGAGCCAAGAACAAAGGGCCAAGAGCCAAGAACAAAG
>DATISD010000659.1:0-5734 GCA_035469005.1 Pyrinomonadaceae bacterium
GAGAAGACGCCGTTTCATCCGCGCAGTCCTTACGGAATCAGCAAAGTCGCCGGATATGAGTTGACTCGAAACTACCGCGAAGCCTACGGAATGTTTTGCGTCAACGGCATCCTCTTTAATCATGAAGGTCCGCGCCGCGGCTACGAGTTTGTCACGCGCAAAATCACAAGCACAGCAGCGCGAATAAAAATTGGGCTGGCAAATGAGCTGCGCCTGGGCAATCTGGATGCGCGCCGTGATTGGGGACACGCCGCGGATTACACTCGCGCGATGCACCTGATGCTGCAACATCCCGATCCGGACGACTACGTGGTTGCATCCGGCGAAACCCATTCAGTGAGGGAGTTTTGCGAAAGATCTTTTTCGATCCTGGGACTCGACTACCAGGATTTTGTCATCAGCGACGAGCGTTTCTATCGCCCGGCGGAGGTTGACGAATTGGTTGGCGATGCCTTCAAGGCGCGAAGCGTCCTGGGCTGGCAACCGTCCTATTCCTTTCAGGATTTGGTAGAAGAGATGGTGCAGCACGATCTCGAAGCAGCGAAGCGAGGACAGGGCGCCGCGGAGATAACAGGCCGATAGTGCGACTAAGATTTGGGACGGCTGGTCGTCACTGCTCGCTCGCGGCGCGACCCGTCTCTCGCACCTCGGCTACCGCTGCAGTATTGAGAGCCGAAGGTAATGGTTCAGTTTGGATTGAAAATAAGCCACCGCAGGCGATGCACTGACCCTTCAGGAAGGGCCGTTAGGCCCGAAATATTTGTAGAACGAACGTAAGTTTGGATCCTGAGGCCCGTAGGGCCGCCATTTTTTCTTCATCTGGCCATGACAATCTAAAGGCCGTACCTTCGGCCATTTTGTTTCGACTGCCTGGCGTCGCGATGATGTCGGCCCTAAAGGCCTTAAGCATTTCCTGCTCCTGCGATTCTACAAATATTTCGGCCCTGACCGGGCCTTGCTCACTAAGAACCCCACTGCTTCCATTTGGCTTGAAAATGAGCCGGTACCCAGCCGAACCCTCACTTGACCCTCTTTAACCCCGCGTATAGACTCAGCTTTTAAGATCGCTCAACGGTGATAACTGAAACTGGACTGCTCAGAGCTTTCCTGGTAACAGCGGCTTGCAAAGCCTTCTGCTCATCCACGGACCTCGCTACGAGCTCGCATATCGAATAGGAAATGCAGAAAGACCGCTCGCCCTCAATTGCTGTGATTGGTTGTGGCTATTGGGGCAAAAATTTAGTGCGCAACTTCAGTAAGTTGAAGGCGCTCGCTTTGTGTTGCGACGCGACGCCTGCCGGCCGCGCCACGGCTGCTGAACTGGCTCCGGAGGCGCCGGTCGTAAACGAGGTCCGCGAAGTTCTGGAGTCCGGGGTTGACGGAGTTGTGATCGCGACTCCGGCTGAGACGCATTACGACCTGGCGCGGGCGGCGCTTGAAGCCGGCAAAGACGTCTTTGTCGAAAAACCTCTGGCACTGACCTATGAAAATGGCGCGACCCTGGTCAGGCTGGCAGCGGAAAACGAGCGCATGCTCATGGTGGGCCATGTGCTCGAATATCACCCGGCGATTATCAAGTTGCACCAACTTATTCACGCCGGCGAGCTCGGTAAGGTGCGCTACATTTCATCGAACCGCCTGAACCTGGGCAAGGTCCGCCGCGAAGAAAATATTCTCTGGAGCTTTGCGCCGCACGACATCGCCGTGATTCTGCGGCTGATGCACGGCATGCCCTTTCAGGTTTCCGCCCACGGCGGCAGTTACGTGCAGCCAAACATCGCTGACGTGACGATTACGCACATGCTCTTTGACAACGGCGTGCGCGCGCACATCTACGTCTCCTGGCTGCATCCTTTCAAGGAGCAACGGCTGGTCGTCGTGGGATCGAAAAAGATGGCGAGCTTCGACGATGTTACCAAGCAACTGGTCCTCTACGATCAGCGGGTCGAGGTTCATGAAGGCGAGCCGGTGCCGATTAAAGGAGCGGGCGAGTTGGTTGAGTTCGAAAACGAAGAGCCACTGCGGCTGGAATGTCACGCGTTCCTGCAATCGATCCAGACTCGCAAACCGCCATTGACCGACGGGAAGAGCGGCCTGCGCGTTTTGCAGGTGTTACAGACCGCGCAGAGGTCGCTGGTGACCAATGGCGAGCCTTTGACCCTGCCTGTCGAAAGCGAAAAAGGAGTAGCTGTTTTTTCATGACCGAGCGAAATTATTTTGTGCACGAGAGTGCTTACGTTGACGATCCGGTAGAGATCGGAGCCGGCACAAAGATTTGGCATTTTTGCCACGTGCAGTCAGGCGCCCGCATCGGCGAGCGCTGCATCCTGGGCCAGAACGTGAACGTTGCCAATGACGTGGTGATTGGCAATAACGTCAAAATTCAAAATAACGTTTCGGTTTACACCGGAGTTGAGTTGGAAGACGATGTCTTCTGCGGGCCATCCTGCGTTTTCACCAACGTCATCAACCCGCGTTCGCAGATCATTCGGCACAGCCAGTATCAACGTACGCTGGTCAGGCGGGGAGCAACACTCGGCGCCAACTGCACGATTGTGTGCGGCGCGACCGTGGGGCGATACGCATTCATCGGCGCGGGCGCAGTGGTTCGCGGCGATGTGCCGGATTATGCGCTGATGCTCGGAGTTCCGGCGCAACGCAAAGCCTGGATGAGTCGTCATGGGCACCGGCTTGAAAATCGAGACGCAGACAACAACCTGATTTGTCCGGAGAGCGGTTGGCGCTACACGGAAGCCGAGCCGGGAAAATTGCGTTGTTTGGACTGGCCGGAAGACAAAGCGCTGGAGCCTGTGAAGTAAGAGCGGGCTGGGCAGTAGCCCTGCGTAAGGGAGGGTGTCGCGTTGGAAAGCCGGTGAAGAAAGATCTATTAACCAACGCTGACGAAAGCAATAGTTAGAAAGCGAAAACGGAAATGCTTGATATGGAAACAAAGACGCGGCCGGTGCCGTTGCTCGATTTAAAAGCCCAATACGCGACCTTACGCGAAGAGATTCGGGAAGCGATCGATCGGGTCGCGGACGCGCAGTACTTCATCCTGGGGCCGGAAGTTGAAGCTCTGGAAAAAGAGATTGCGGCTTATTCGCAATGCGAATTCGGCATAGGCATGTCCTCTGGTTCCGACGCGCTGCTGGTAGCGTTGATGGCCATCGACCTGAAGCCGGGCGACGAAGTCATAACTTCGACGTACACCTTCTTTGCCACGGCCGGCGCTGTGGCGCGACTGAATGCCAAGCCGGTATTCGTTGACATCGATCCGCTGACCTATAACATCGACGCGACGCAGGTCGCGGCGGCGATTACCGATCGCACGCGCGCCATTATTCCGATTCATCTCTACGGACAAGTCGCCGAGATGGATCCGATTATGGAGTTAGCCCGCCGGCACCAGCTTTATGTGATCGAAGATGCCGCCCAGGCGATTGGCGCCGAATTGCGCGGGCGGCGCGCCGGCTCGATCGGCGACATGGGCTGTTTCAGTTTCTTTCCCTCGAAGAATCTCGGCGGCTTTGGCGACGGCGGCATGATTACGACGAACGACGCCGAGCTGGCAAAGAAAGTCAAATTGCTGCGCAATCACGGCTACAGTCCCAAGTATTACAACAAAGTCGTGGGCGGCAATTTTCGTCTCGACGCGATCCAGGCCGCAATCCTGCGCGTGAAGCTCAAGTATCTGGATCAATGGACTGCAGCCCGACAGCGCAACGCCGCGACCTACCGCCGCTTGTTCGAAGAAGCGGAACTCAGCATCAAGCCGTCGGCGGTCGCCGGTTCGAGCGGCGCGAACAGGTCCGGTAGTCGATTGTCAGAATTGTCAGGCGTGGTGCTGCCGGAAGAAACCTCTGACGGACGGCACATCTATAACCAGTTTGTCATTCGCAGCGGCCGCCGCGATGAGTTGATGAAGCATTTGAAAGAGCGGAAGATCGGCACCGAGATTTATTACCCCGTGCCGATGCACGTGCAGGAATGCTTTGCCGATCTCAACTATCATTCGGGCGATTTTCCGTTAAGCGAGAGCGCCGCAGCCGAAACCCTGGCCCTGCCCATCTATCCGGAACTGACGGAAGAGATGATTGCCACGGTCGTAGACGCCATCGCTGATTTCTACAACTCGAGGACGGCCTGAGGTTGAAAGTCCTAACCGTAGTCGGCGCTCGGCCGCAGTTCATCAAAGCCGCGCCTGTTAGTCGGGCCCTGCGCGCCGCTGGTCACACCGAGTTCCTGGTCCACACCGGTCAACATTACGACCATCAAATGTCTCGCGTCTTTTTCGACGAGATGCAAATCCCCGAACCTGATATCAATCTGGAAGTCGGCTCAGGCTCGCATGCGGCGCAGACGGCGCAGATGCTTAGCAAGCTCGAGCAGGTGATGGAAGGTAATAAGCCCGATTGTGTCCTGGTTTACGGCGATACGAATTCGACTTTGGCCGGGGCGTTGGCTGCGGCTAAATTGCAGATGCCGCTGGCCCACGTCGAGGCCGGTTTGCGTTCTTTCAATCGCGAAATGCCCGAAGAGTACAATCGCGTGCTGGCTGATCATTGTTCCGATTATCTGTTTTGCCCGACCCAAACGGCGGTCGATAATTTAGCGCGCGAAGGAATCCGCAGCGGCGTTAGCCTGGTTGGCGATACGATGTTCGATGCCGTTCTGCAATTCGCGAAGAGCGCCGCAGAGCGTTCGACGATTCTCGAGCAACTGAATCTAACTGCAAAAAAATTTCTGCTGGCGACCGTGCATCGAGCTTACAACACAGACAATCCCGAAACGTTGCGCGGCATTCTCGCAGCCTTCCTTGAACTGAATGAAACGATCGTTTTTCCCGTGCATCCGCGCACGCGCGAGCGAATCAGCCGGCTTGGCCTTTGCGTTGTGGACAGCGGGATAAAGATGATCGAGCCGGTCGGCTATCTGGACATGCTGATGCTCGAGCGAAATGCGCGGCTAATCCTGACCGACTCGGGTGGTATGCAAAAGGAAGCTTTCTTTTTCGGCGTTCCCTGTGTGACCTTGCGTCCCGAAACTGAATGGATCGAGACTGTGACCGCGGGCTGGAACGTCATCGCCGGCGTGACGCCTGAAGGAATCAACCGGGCGGTGAAGGAAACCGATTGGCCGCGCGAGTCACCGGCGCAGATTTTTGGCGACGGAGCCGCGGCGCAAAAAATCGTCAAGCATCTTGCCGATCGATTAAGCAAGTGACTAGAGCGCGACCGTCCGGGTCGCGAACCTGACGGCAAGCGAGGACGCTTGCGCTCCAGTCCGAGGCCGAATCAGGATGGGAAAGTTATACAGTCAAATTCGCAGTTTCTGGGACAGCCAGCCGTGCGGCACGACCCACGTCAATCTTCCGCCGCAAAGCCGTGAATACTTTGTTGAGTTCGATAAATTCTTTGAAACGTTTTATCCCTACTATCTCCCGTTCTTGAATCTCGAGGCGATGCGCGGCCAGCGAGTCCTGGAGATTGGCTTAGGCTCGGGATTCTCTCTACATCGCATTGCCGAGGTCGCCAAAGATACCTACGGTCTCGACCTGTCGGCGAACACGATTGAGTTGAATCGTGCGCGCGACCGTCCCGGTCGCCAACCTTACGCCAAGCGAGGACGCTTGCGCTCCAGTCCGAGGCCGAATCAGGATGGGAAAGTTATACAGTCAAATTCGCAGTTTCTGGGACAGCCAGCCGTGCGGCACGACCCACGTCAATCTTCCGCC
>DATISD010000660.1:0-2052 GCA_035469005.1 Pyrinomonadaceae bacterium
CAATTATTTGAATCCAATTCATCAGCCGGCGGCATCCAACTTTCAAAAGCAATCATGAACAATCAACAACCAATAGACAAAGCGGGAAGTCCGCGGCGTCTTAAAGTTATGAAAACCGATCAGACATTATACGGGATCCTGGCTGGCTCGGAAGAGAAAGGCCGGGAGGCCATGGAAACAGCGGTCTATGCCACGTGCATTTTAAGCGTGGTTGCCGCAATCTTCCAATTCGTCGGGCAACCGACGCCAGATCCGTTCGCTGGGTTCGACCCGGCAGCGCAACCGGTTCCGGTTGTTTCGCACGCCGTAGAACCAGCGTGGGAGACGAAATCCTGAGTGTGGTGAGATACGTGGGACAAGATAGGAGCGTCGCGCTGCGCCAAGTGCCGAAGCTTTCGCTGTAGCGTGGCGCGCTTATTGCGACTCGCGGCAGGTGTTTTCAAGCACACAGAGCGCCATCCGTTACCTAGAGAACTGGCGGTAACGCCAAATTTGACAATGAATGAACGTTCATTCATTGTCGCAAAACTATGTCGCAACCCCAAACAGATTCAGTCCCAGATCGGCGTTGTCAGATTCTCGATGCAGCTCTTGTTTGCTTCGCCAAGCGCGGTTTTCACCAAACCAGCATGCACGACATCAGCGCTGAGGCCGGAATCAGCGTCGGGTTGATCTATCGCTATTTCGAAAACAAAGAGGCGGTCATCTCCGCAATGGCGGACCGCCACAAGAAAGAGATTTCCGAAGTGCTGCAACGCGCTAAACAGGCGCCGACGCTGCTTGAGTCGCTCGAAATCCTGTTCACCGCTCATTGCTGTGAAGAGCAGACCCCAGTGGTCTCCGCATTCGTTGTGGACCTGTATGCCGAAGCGTCACGAAACCCACGCGTCGCCGATTTGGTGCGCGACGTTTTGCAAACCGCGATGGCCGGGGTTACCGAACTGATCAGCAGGGCGCCTGAGGCTCAAAACACGACGCGCGGCGGTTCGCCAATCGAAGTGGCAGAGTTAATTTTCGCCGTCGCTCGTGGTATGTTGATGCTCGATGTGCTGCGTCCGCAGGAAATGACCGCGACGGAGCGGCGGGAGCGACAATTGCAAGTGACGCGCAGATTATGGAGCTGTTTGTTCAAACCGGAGGCAGAACTCGCTTATGCATGACATAGCGAGACCAGTTTCAAATCGCCCAATGCAATCCCGGCCAAAGCGGCGACGCAAACCCATCGTGATCGCGATAGCCCTGCTGGCGGCGATGTGCGTTTTTGTTTTTGGCATCAAAGCGCTGCAAATCGGGAAAATGATGAGCATGCCGCAAACGATGCCGCCCACTACGGTCAGCAGCGCAACGGTGAAAGAGGAAGATTGGGTTCCACGTCTAACAGCGGTTGGATCGGTTAGCGCTGTTCAAGGTGCGGTCGTTTCCGCGGAGCTCGCCGGCATTGTAAGCGAAATCAATTTCCAAAACGGCGCCGAGGCGAAAAAAGGCGAGGTCCTCATGAAACTCGACGCGTCGCAAGAGGAAGCACTTTTGCGATCTGCAGAAGCTGAAGCGCAGCTGGCGCGCACGGACCTCGAACGAGCCCGCGATCTTGCCATAAAGAGAGTCGTTTCAAGCGCCGAGCTCGACTCTGCCCAATCAAAATTCAGGCGACTGAACGGAGTTGTCGATCAGATGCGTTCGAGCATCGCGAAGAAGACGCTTATCGCGCCTTTCGACGGGCAGCTTGGCATTCGCCAGGTGAATGTTGGCCAAATGATCAACGCCGGTCAGCAGGTGGTCGGGCTCACGGCGCTCGACCCCGTGTACGTCGACTTTGCGTTGCCGGAGCAATATCTCTCGAAGCTGTCGAAGGATCTGGAGGTGACCGTGCGCACGGACTCTTTCCCCGACCGGCAGTTCAGAGGGAAATTGACTGCGATTAATTCCATGGTGGACCCGGTCACCCGCAACGTGTCGTTGCAGGCGACATTGGAAAATTCCGACCACGCGCTGCATCCAGGCAACTTCGCAAAGGTGGAAGTCGCTCTGCCCGAAACAAAAAAGACAATCGTG
>DATISD010000661.1:0-1828 GCA_035469005.1 Pyrinomonadaceae bacterium
CAGAAACACGCGACCGCTTCCTGCCCCGAGGTCAACCGCGATGTAAAGCAAATTAGTAATTGCGGTACGCACGCCTCTGGCGTGCTTTTGTTCAAATCCATCTGCACGCCAGAGGCGTGCGTACCGATAGACAGCTACACGATCCCCGAGGCCACCGCTCCTTTTCGAGCCGGACGTTCCTCGGCCTTAATTCTGCGGTAGCCACTCTCGCGAAAGGCGCGAATCGGATCGATCGCCCCGCCGGCACGCTCGCGCGCAATGGCCAAAATGGGCGCCACGTCCGTGGAGAAAGCCTGTTTGAAAATGCTCAACGCCATCAATGGATCGCATTTCTCCTGCGCCTCGGTTAAAGCACCGCGATCAACCAGGTGAGCCTGCACGTATGCACGCACCAGCTCGGCGGCGCTCATCATCAGCGACTCAATCGGATCCGTGACGTTGTGCGATTGATCGAGCATGTATGCCGGTTGGAAATTCGGCAACCGGTTCAGTTCGGCGTCAACCAACTCGTTGAAGACCAGAAAAAGTTGGAATGGTTTGATCGAACCAGCGTCGAGATCGTCGTCGCCGTACTTGCTGTCATTGAAATGAAATCCCGCCAGTTTGCCGAATTGAATCAACCGCGCCACGATCATCTCGATGTTCACGTTGGGCGGGTGATGTCCAAGATCGACCAGACAAAAGGCTTTGGGCCCAAGTTCGCGCGCACAGTAGTAGCTGGTCCCCCAATCGTTGATCACCGTCGAATAAAACGCCGGCTCGTAAAACTTGTGCTCGATAAAAACTCGCCAGTCGTCAGGGAGCGCTGCGTATATCTCTCGCATGCTTTCGAGATAGCGCTCGAGCGCCCGGCGAAAATGTTGTTGGCCGGGAAAATTGCCGCCGTCACCGATCCAGACCGTGTGTGCTTTCGAGCCCAACGACTTCCCGATCTCGATGCATTCGAGGTTATGCGTGATGGCCTGCGCGCGCACCCCGGAATCGGGATGGGTGAGGCTGCCAAACTTGTAAGACTTCTTCTGCCCCGGCTGGTCCTGGAACGTGTTCGAATTCATTGCGTCGAAGTGCAGTCCGAGCTGGCCGGCAAACTCGCGCAAGCGGGTAACATCATCCGGTTTGTCCCAGGGGATATGCAGCGACACTGCCGGAGTCGAGCGAACCAGTTTGAAGATTGTGCCGCAGTCCTCCAGCTTCTCGTAAATATCACGCGGTTCACCTTCCCCTGGGAAACGCGCGAATCTCGTACCGCCAGTGCCGACGCCCCATGATGGAATGGCGACCTGAAAACCTTCCGCTTTCGCTACGAGGTCTTCAATATCAATATTCTGCCTTTGGAGTTTTTTGGAGAGATAGGCGTAATCTTCTTCAATCCAGTTTCTGGATCCCTGGTTTTGTTCGGAGATAAAAGAGTCTTCGATCTCAAAATGCCGAGTCATAATCCTTCTCCGAAACTTGTACCGCAGGTTGTCTAACCTGCGGACCGCAGTGTGATGCGCAACTCAGCGCAGGTTAGACAACCTGCGCTACCTCAAAAACCCATCCTGTAAACCACCGTCCACCGGAATCACGTGACCCGTAGTTTTCGACAACCGTGGCGAAATCAAAAGAAAGATTGCTTCAGCCTGATCTTCCGGTTCAATCGGTGTCTGGGTCAGCGATCTTCTGGCGTAGAAGGAGGCGAGTTAGTCGCGCAGTTCCTCAGTTGATTCGTTTTCGTCATAAGCGACCTGGTACTTTGCCAGCGAAGCGATCACCCGATCGCGCGGAAACATCGTGCTCCCTTTAACTACCGTCGCGGGCGCCACGGCGTTGACGCGCACCAGCGGCG
>DATISD010000662.1:0-1516 GCA_035469005.1 Pyrinomonadaceae bacterium
CTTGGCCCCTTTGCGCAATACCAGTGCCTGGCCATCAATAAATTCCGCGGCTGAAATAGGCCTGCGCGCGTCATCCGCGCGCGTGTTGTTTACCGCGACGCCTCCACCTTGCACCAGTCGCTTTGCTTCTCCTTTTGAAGGCGCGAGGCCTGACAGAACCAACGCGTCGCTCAGAGTGAAGCTATCACTTTCCAACTTCGATTTCTCTAATTCGGTCGACGGCACGTCGGCAAAGATGTCGAGGATCTCATTAACGCTCAAGCCACTGATCTCTTTTCCAAACAAAATCTCCGATGCGCGCACGGCTTTCTCCAACTCAGTCTCGCCGTGAAGCATCGCCGTCACGTGCCGCGCCAGCTCTCGCTGGGCTCTTCGCTTTTCAGGTTCCGTGCGCACACTCTCTTCCAGGTCGCCGATCTCTGCCTGCGACAGCCAGGTGAAGAACTTCAGATAACTGACCATGTCACGGTCATCAGTGTTTAGCCAGAACTGATAAAACCGGTACGGTGACGTCAGCTTTGCATCAAGCCACACCGCACCCGCCTCCGTCTTGCCAAATTTTACGCCGGACGAAGAAGTGACTAGCGGGAATACCAGCCCATGAGCACGTGCGCCCCGCAGACGACGAATCAGATCAATACCCGCGATGATGTTGCCCCATTGATCGCTGCCACCCATCTGCAGAGTGCAGTTGTATCGATCGTGAAGCACGAGGTAGTCGTAGGCTTGCAGTAACGGATAGCTGAATTCGGTAAACGAAATTCCTTCTTCAGACTCAAGTCGCCGGCTAATCGCTTCCTTGCCGATCAGATTATTGACGGTGAAATGTTTGCCGACGTCGCGCAGGAACTCCATCATGGTGATTGGAGCCAGCCAATCTGCATTGTTGACGATGCGCGCCGGATTCTCGGTCGCCTCGAAATCGAGAAAGCGGCTCAATTGCTCTTTGATACTGACAACGTTTTCCTCTACCTGTTCGTGCGTGAGAAGCTGCCGCTCTTTTGTTTTCCCCGATGGATCGCCGATCAATCCCGTGCCTCCGCCGGCGATTGCAATCGGGGTATGGCCAAAACGTTGCGCCCGAGCGAGGCCCATAATCGGCAGCAGCGATCCAACATGCAGGCTGGGAGCAGAAGGATCGAAGCCAATGTAGGCTGTCAGCTTTTCCTTCGCCAGCACCTCGCGCAGGTCTGGTGTCGCTTCGTAGAGCATTCCCCGCCATTCAAGTTCTGTGAAAAGATTCATCTTCGTTTCCTGAAATTATTTCGTGATGATAACACGACGTGCCTGACGACCGGACGACTGCTCAAATGGCTTGCCACTCCGATGTGCGGCAAGTCTGTGACTTGCCGGCGGCGAACCTCGTTTCTTTTAAAAGGTCTTCGACCCGTGACGGTCAGAGACTGGTTTGCCTCAAAACACTTTACGTCTGGCCAAGCGCATGAGCGGCGTTACAGAACCGCGAGCGATAGCGAGCGGAATAAAGGACAACCAGGGCGAACAGCCTTGAAAGCCT